>JADDPR010000027.1 GCA_016781775.1 Rubrobacter sp.
GGAGCCGAGGGGGATCGAACCCCTGACCTCCGCGCTGCCAGCGCGGCGCTCTCCCAGCTGAGCTACGGCCCCGAAGACCCAGTGAGTATAGGCAAGCTTTGGGGAAGTGTCAACGCGCCGCGGTGGGCGCTGGTCCTCCCCTTACTGCTCTTCCTCCCACTTCTCCTGAGGTGCCGCCCGCCACAGGGATTCCAGGCGGTAATAGTCGCGGGCCTCGTCGGTGAAGACGTGGACGACCACGTCGAGGAAGTCCAGGCTGATCCAGACCGACCCCTCGTCGTAGTTGCGGGAGCGGGGCCGGTAGCCCTCCTCCCTCATCTTGTCGATAACCTCTTCGACGATGCGTCGTATCTGCCGATCTGTCTCGGCGCTCGCCACGACGAAGTAGTCGGTGTACGAAACCAGCTCCGTAAGGTCTATGATCGTGATGTCCTTGCCGAACATCCCGGCCGCCGCGCGCGCCGCCGTCTCGGCCATGTGCCGGGTGACCTCCGCCCCCTCGCGCACGGCGTCGTCTACTCCCTGCCGCGCCGAATCGTCGCGGTTCAAGATACGTCCTCCTCGCTGCTCAAGCTTCCCTCCCGTGCGTCCACTGGCGCGCCGTTCTCCTCACCGTACAGCCCCCTGTCGTTTATGGTCTCGTACACGGCCTCCGGCACCAAGTACCGAACGCTTTTCCCCTCCGCTACCATCCGCCTTATGGTCGTAGCGGAGATGTCCAACCTCGTGCATTCGACGGGCACGATCCGATCGAAGTTCTTCAGCTCGGCTGCGAGGTGATCCAGGTTCGAGATGTCGTACCCGGGTCTCGTCGCCGCGACCATGCGAGCCTCGGCGAGAAACCCGTCCGGGTCCCGCCACTGAAGCAGGTTCGAGACCTCGTCGGCCCCGCTCACGAAAAACCACTCGTCGCCCTCGTAGCGCTCTTTCAACAGCGGTACGGTCTCCACGCTGTACATCGCCCGCCCCGCGTCTACCTCGATGCGGTCGACGACGAAGCGTTCGTTCCCCCGCACGGCCGCCTCGACCATCGCGTAGCGATCCTCGGCCGGCGCCTTCACGCTCGAGAACTCTTTGTGCGGGGGCACCCCACTGGGGACGAAGATGACGCGCTCCAGCCCGAGTACGTCGGCGACCTGCTCGGCGATAACGAGGTGCCCGTTGTGGATGGGGTCGAAGGTGCCGCCGAATATGCCCATCCGCCCGCTCAACTGAAGTCGAACCCTACGTCGCCGATGCGCACCTCGTCCCCGGGCGCAGCGCCCGCGCGCCTCAAAGCAGCCACCACTCCCTTGCGTTCGAGCTCCCGCTGGAAGTTCTCGACCCCCTCGGGGCTGTTCCAATCCGTCCTGAGCGCGAGACGCTCGATCTCCTCGCCGGAGACTTCGTACTCGTGCTCGCCCGTCTTCTCGACCCGCATGCCGCTCCAGGTCGGCCGGAACGTCCGATGCTCGCGCACGACCGCCTCCACGGCCCTCTCCCGTTCTCCGAGCTTGCGCAGACGCCTCTCCAAGAGATCGCGAAGCTCCGGCACGCCCTCCCCCGTCAGCGCGGACACCTGCACGGCATCGGGGAACTCCTCCCGCAGGTACCCCCGCAGCTCTTCGTCGAGGACATCGACCTTGTTCACAACGGTAACGTAGGGCCTGCCGCCGAGCCCGGCAGCGTAGAGCTCGGCCCTCAAGGTAGCCTGCGCCCCCTCCGGGTCCTGCGTGCCATCGAGGACGAGCGCCAAAAGACGCGCCCGCGCGATGTGCCGCAGAAACCTGTTTCCGAGCCCCCGTCCCTCGCTAGCGCCTGCGATAAGCCCGGGGATATCCGCAACCACAAACGACTCCCGGTACGTCCGGTCGTCGACCACCCCGAGACCAGGAGTAAGCGTGGTAAACGGGTAATCTCCCACCTTGGGCTTCGCCGCGCTGAGCACGGAGAGCAGGGAGCTCTTGCCCGCGTTCGGGAGGCCGACCAGCCCCACGTCGGAGAGGACTCGAAGCTCCAGGCGGATCTCCCGCTCCTCCCCGGGAAGGCCCTTCTCCCTGAAAGCCGGCGCACGCCTCGTGGAGGTCGCGAAGGAGGAGTTCCCGCGTCCCCCCAGGCCGCCGCGGGCCACGACTGCCTCCTCACCCGCTTCCGAGAGATCGGCGAGTAAGCCATGTTCGTCGTAGATGAGGGTTCCTACAGGGACCTCCACGACCACGTCGTCGCCCCTCTCGCCGGCGCGGTTGTTGCCGGAACCGTGTCCGCCGCGCTCCGCTTTTACGAGCTTGCGGTGCGCGTAGGGCTCGAGGGTCTGGAGGTCTTCGGTGGCCCGGAAGATGACCGAGCCACCATCGCCCCCGCGGCCGCCGTCCGGGCCGCCGCGGGGCTTGTACTTCTCGCGGTTAAACGAGACGCTGCCGTCGCCCCCGCACCCGGCGCGGACGACGAAGCGGGCTTCGTCTACAAACTGCAACGGGGCTACAGACCCCCAGAGAGCACGGCGTTCAGGCCGTCACCTCCAGCGCCTCGCCCACGGGGACCTCGACCACGTTCGCCACGCTCTTGCCGCGCGAGCGGGTAAAGGCGATCTGGCCCGAGACCTTGGCGAAAAGGGTGTCGTCCGAGCCCTTGCCGACGTTGAGGCCCGGGTGGACCCTGGTGCCGCGCTGCCTGACGATGATGCTCCCGGCGGTCACGGTCTGGCCGCCGTAGGTCTTGATGCCCAGCCGCTTGCCCTCGGTATCGCGCCCGTTCCTCGACGAGCCGCCGCCCTTCTTGTGTGCCATCTAGCTTACCTCCAGAACCTTTATGCGGGTTTGGGCCTGACGGTGCCCGGTCTTCTTGCGGTACGTCTTCTTCGCCTTGTACTTGTAGATGTGGATCTTGTCGCCCTTGAGGTGCTCCAGGATCTCCACCCTCGCCGTACGGGCCGAGAGATCGAAGTCGTCGCCGTCGGCGACAAACGAGACCGGCAACTCCACCGAATCCCCGACCTCACCCGCGAGGCGGTCTACTACCAACTCCCCGTCGCGGGCGGCCCTGTACTGCTTTCCGCCGATCTTCAAAACTGCAAACATGAAACGCTCCTGAACGCTTTATCATTCGGACGGGCACGCCCAAGAGACATGCCGCGGTACTGACGGACTAGTATAACCCCCGAGTGCGCCTTCGACCAGTCGGGGCACGCCGCGGAACTACGGGGCGACCCCCTTGTAGCCGTCGGCCTTCGAGCGCATGGCGATGCCCTGAAGCAAGCCGAGGGAGATCACGCTGACCACCAGGCTACTCCGACCGTAGCTTATAAACGGGAGCGGAATACCGGTAACGGGCATCATACCCATCGTCATGCCGACGTTGACGAAGACGTGGAACAGAAAGATCGTGGCGACGCCGACCGCGATCAGGACGCCGAAGCGGTCCTTGGAGATCGTCGCGACGTGGAGTATCCGCCAGATCAAGACGAAGAACAGGACAAGCAGCAGCGCGCCTCCCACGAACCCGATCCTCTCGGCGAGGCTGGAGAAGATGAAGTCCGTGTGGTCCTCGGGCAGGAAGCCGAGCTTCGCCAGCGTCGTCGCCTCCAGCCCCTTCCCCGTCAGCCCCCCGGAGCCGATGGCATCCTTGGATTGCAGCACCTGATACCCCACGTCGGTAGATCCCGTCGGGTCCATAAACGCCGTGAGGCGCGCGATCTGGTACTCCTCCAGAAACTTGAACTTCACGGCGAGCGCGAAGGCGACCACCCCCGAGGCGGCGAGCAGGCCGAGGTGGTAGACCTTCGCCCCGCCGATAAAAGCGACGGTAAAAAACACGGCCCCGAACACCAGCGCGGTCCCGAGGTCGGGCTGGGCGAAGACCAGGGCCGCGGGTACGGACAGAAATCCCAGAGACTTCAAAAACGTCTTCGTCTCGCTTGGCGGGTGCTCGGCGAAATAGCCGGCGAGCGCTATGACCACCAGTAGCTTGGCGAACTCCGAGGGCTGCACCCTGACGGGACCGATGTCGATCCAGCGCTGGGCGCCCATGGCGGAGTCTCCCGTGATGGTCACGGCGAGGAGGAGCAAGACGGCGAGGCCGTAGATCCAGGGCAGGTACTTCTGGAGCTTACGGTAGTCGTAAATCGCCAGCGGCACCGCGCCGATCAGGCCCGCCACGAACCCGAGACCTTGGTTGAATGCTAGGCCGTAAGCCTCCTCCGCGGTGGCCCCGGCCATATAAACGGCCAGTATCCCGAAGGCCGTCAGCGCCACAGAGGTCAAGAGCAGGATCGGGTCTATCGCCTTTAGCCACCCGAAGACGCCGCCCTCGGTGGAACGCTCCCGCCCCACAGCGTTCGTCGTGCTCCTGCCCGTCAAGCCTGTTTGCCCCCATCCTTGTTTACGATCTTCACAAACCACGCCCCCACGAGGTAAGCCAGCAGCCCGTTGAGGAGGGCGTCAGGGAGTATACCGCCGAAGAAGTAAGCCACGAGCGACGGTCCGCCCGAGCCGGCGAGTGAGAGCGCGAAGAGGCCGACGAGGTCGTAGGTCGCCACCGCCATGGCCGTGCAGAGCGCGAGGGTCGCCCTCTTGTCCCCCTTGCGGCCCGAGGCGCGCATCGAGACCGTCGCCGCCGCGAGCCCGCCCAGAGCGCCGACCCCGAAGATCGCGGTCCCGGCAGCGAGGGCATCCGTGAGGACGCCCCCGAAAAACCCCAAGAGGAGCGCCTGCAGGTCGCGCTGACCCGTCGTGGCAACCACGATCCCGATTATCGCGAACCTCGGCCCCACCCAGCCGAAGGTCAGGAGGGGCGAGAGGGCCGCCTCCAGGACCGCCGCGATCCCGACCAGGACCGCGGCCCGGACGATGGAGGTGCCTCCTACCACCCCGTGATCACCCGCACCTCCTGCAGGTCGCCGGGGCGCACCGCGGGGGTGACGGTAATGTTCTGGAACTGGTTTATGTCCTGCGAGCTGACCGACTCCACGGTCCCAACGAGGAGCCCCGGCGGGTAGATGGACCTTCTGTCCTCGCTACGGCCGCTCGTCACCACGAAGTCGCCCTTCTCGACCCTCGCGTTCAGATCCACCAGGTCCACCCCAAGGTAGCCCTCCCAGCTTGTCTGCAACAGCCCCTGACCGTAAGGGCCCTCGCCCTCCAGCGGCTCGGCCGGAGCCTCCGGCGGGACCATCCTGACCCCCGCCGCGAAGTCCTGGCTCGTTACCAGGATGACCTCGGCGGTGTGCGGGGTGATGGATTGCGTCGTCCTTCCCACCAGGATGTTCTCCCCGACCACGACGGGCTGCTCCGGCCCCACGCCGTCGTCCGAGCCGACGTTGATCTGGAGTCTCTTCGTCAGCTGGCCGCCGACGGGCGCCACCACGCGCGCGAGCGGAGCGTATTCGAACGAGGGCTGCTGCCCCCCCAGAAGCTCCCGCAGCCGCTGGTTCTCCTGCCTGAGGCGCGCGGCCTCGGCGGCATCTGCCTCGTACTCGCGGGCCTTGCGCTGGAGCTCCTCTTCCTCCTGAGCGTTGAACGCGCTCCCCATGGAGTCACGAGCCGAAGAGATCGGCGAGCCGATAAAGGTGATAAGGCCCCTCACGGGGCGCAACACCTCGGCGGCCCCGAGCTGCACGGTATGCAGGGGTCCCGTCTGCTCGTCCTCCTTCACGTAGATCGTGAACAAGACGAGGCTCGCGACACAAAGGATCGCAAGTCCCGCGATCCCGCTTACGGCGCCGGATTTCTTTCTGCCCAAAGCGCTACCCAGACGCCGTCCGTTAGCCCGCGGAGAGCGCGTTGCGGTAGTACTCGAGCTCCTCGAGGGAGCGACCGCTACCGATGGCGACGCACATCAACGGGTCATCAGCGACGTGCACGGGGATGCCGGTCTCGCGACGCAGCCGCTCGTCGAGCAGCCTCAGAAGGGCGCCGCCGCCGGCGAGGACCATCCCGCGATCCATGATGTCGCTGGCGAGCTCGGGCGGCGTGCGGTCCAGGGTGTCGCGCACGGCGGCGACGATCGCCTCGACGGGGACGCTGATCGCCTCCCGGATCTCCTCGCTGGTAATGGCTATGGTCTTCGGCAGCCCCGTCACCAGGTCCCTGCCCCGTATCTCCGCCGACTCCTCTTCGACGAGCGGAAACGCGCTGCCGAGCTCGATCTTCAATTGCTCGGCGGTCTGGGTCCCTATCGCCAGCTTGTACTCCCTCTGGATGTAGCCCGTGATCGCCGCGTCGAAGTCGTTGCCGGCGATCCGGACCGAAGACTTTGTCACGATGCCGCCGAGCGACATCACCGCGACCTCGCTCGTCCCGCCGCCGATGTCCACGACCATGCACCCTTCGGCCTCGTTGACGGGCAGCCCGGCCCCGATCGCCGCCGCCAACGGCTCCTCGATGATGTACGCCTGACGCGCCCCGGCCGACTCCGTCGCCTCCTTCACCGCCCGAAGCTCGACCCCGGTCACCCCGGAAGGGACGCACACCACAACGCGTGGGCCCACGAGCGACCTGAAGATGCGCCGGCGCGACTGGGTCTTGCGGATAAAGTACGAGAGCATCTTCTCCGTGACCTCGAAGTCCGCGATCACCCCGTCCTTCAGGGGCCGCATCGCTACGATGTTGCCCGGCGTGCGGCCGAGCATCCTCTTGGCCCCGCTCCCTACGGCGACGACCTTGTCGGTCTTGTTATCTACCGCCACCACCGAGGGCTCCGACAAGACGATCCCGTGCCCCTTGACGAACACGAGCGTGTTCGCGGTACCGAGATCTATCGCCACATCCCTTCCGAATAATCCTCCGAGCATTCCTTTATCCCCATCCGTTCAGGTAGGAGGCCCCGAAACCCTTCAAAGCATCCCGTGTTCTTTCATGCTAAGGTGCCCGTCGCCCACGATCACGTGGTCGAGGACCTCGATCCCCAGGATCTCGGCGGCCCCTACCAGCCTCTTCGTGACCTCGCGGTCCTCCGGGCTGGCCTCCGTCTTACCGCTGGGGTGATTGTGCGCCAGAATGACGCTAGCGGCACTCGCCCGAATAGCCGGCTTGAAGACCTCCCGGGGATGGACGAGCGCTTGGGAGAGGGTGCCTACGCTGATCAACGGGGTGCCGATGACCTCGTTTTTGGTGTTGAGCAGCACGGCAACGAAGTTCTCCCGGTCGAGGTTGGCTATGCGCCCCCTCAGTAGCCTGTCCACGTCCGCGGGCGATGATATCACGGGCCTACCCGGGTTGCGAACCTGTCCGATGCGCCTCCCGAGCTCTACCGCGGCCAGTATTATGCAGGCCTTCGCCTCGCCTATTCCGTTAACCTGCGTGAGCTCGTGCACGGAGACGTCGTAGAGCCCGTGGAGGCCGCCGGCCCGGCTTATGACCTCGTTCGCTAGCTCAACGGCGGTCTTCTCGCGGTTCCCGATCCCGAACAAGAGCCCCAGCAGCTCCCCGTCCGAGAGAGCGGACGGCCCTGCCTCGAGAAGGCGTTCGCGGGGTCTCAGCTCGGGCGGTAGCTCCTTGATCGTGTATCTGCGCCCCAACAGCCTCGCTCCTCGTGACGGGTCCCGCAACTCGTGGTCCGGAGCAAGGATACGATCCCGAAGCCGCGAACGCGTCCCCCGATCGGGATGAATTAGTACCAGCGGACGCCGTGTTCCTCCAGCATGCGGCTCGTCGTGGAGAGCGGGAGACCGACGACGTTGGTGTAATCGCCCTCGATGCCCTCCACGAAGAGCGCCGCCGTACCTTGTATTGCGTAGCCTCCGGCCTTGCCGACCCCCTCCCCGAGCCTCGCGTAGTGCAGAAGCTCGGGCTCGGAGAGGGACCGCATCCGCACGCGCGTGGCGACGCTCCGAACGGAGACGCCATCCCCCTCACCGCCCACGACCGCGACCCCCGAGTAGACCTCGTGCTCGCGCCCCTCGAGGAGACCGAGCATGCGACGCACGTCGCCCTCGCCCTTCGCCTGGCCCAAAACCTCCCGGGATTCCGGCACGTAAACGATCGTATCGGCCGCAAGCACCACGGTGCCTGCGGGCGGGCCCGCCGGGTCGCCCGCTACCGCGAGCGCCTTCCCCCTGGCGTTAGCCACGACGGTTTCGGTTGGGTCCGGTAGGGAGACCTCCGGGAAGCCGCTCTTCCGGGGGACGAAGTCGTAGCCGACCATGCGTAAGAGGTCGACGCGGCGGGCGGACTCCGAGGCGAGGACGAACTGCATATGCGCCTTGTCCCCCTAGGAGCCGAAGAAGAGGCCGAGCTCTCTCTCTGCGCTCTCCGGGGAGTCGGAGCCGTGCACGAGGTTGTCGGGGAGGCTCAGAGCTAGGTCGCCGCGGATGGTGCCGGGGGCGGCTTCAGCCGGGTTCGTCGAGCCCATGAGGCGGCGGACGACCTGGATGGCCCCTTCGCCCTCGATCCTCATCGCGACGACCGGCGTGGAGGTAATAAAGTCGACCAGCTCGCCGAAGAAGGGCTTCTCGCGGTGCTCGGCGTAGTGCTGCTCGGCGAGCTCGCGGCTGACGTTCATGAGTTGCATCGCCCGGATGTCGAGCCCCTTTGCCTCGAAGCGGCGCACGATCTCCCCCACGAGACGCCGCCGTACGCCGTCGCCCTTCACGAGCACGAGAGTCTGTTCCATGGTCCTACTCCTTTTTCGTCCTACGGTCCGATGTTCTTCTTGCGCTGCGCCGTGGCGCAATACGGGCAGGTCGCCCATTCGAGACGCAGCGGCCGAGCGCAGTTCTCGCAGGGCCTCTTGAGGTCCCAGCCGCACTCGGGGCAGAGGAGATAATCGTTCTCCACCACCGAGCGGCAGTTGGGGCAGAGGTTGACCCTGCTCTTGAGCTCCCTCTCCAGGACCGCCAGCTCCAGCTCGCGCTCCCGGGAGTCCGCTACGTACTCGGGAGGACGCACTATAACGTAGATCAAGGTCCCTATAAATGGGAAGATGAGCGCGACGGCCCCCCAGTACCACCGCATCGCCCCCCGCCGGTCGGCGTCCGTAAACGTCCAGTACACGAGCGCGAGCCACAGAATCGCGAAGAACAGCGCGACGAGCCGCAGCCCGAGCGTGAGCAGAGGGCTCCCCAGAAAGTCGTTTATGGCCTGAAACGGGTCCCCGTCGGTCTGGAGCAGAGCCACGCTCACCCCACGAACCTCGACACCACAAAGAATCCGAGCACGAAAGAGACGACGGCGACGACGGCGAGCAACCCGAGCAGCTTCCAGATCCCGCTAGTCACGATCCCCTCCCCCTCGCAGAACACCGAGAACGCCCGCCGCGGTGTACAGCGAACCCGTCACCAACACGGCCCCGCCCTTGCCCGCCGCCTCCTCGACGGCGACCTCCAGGGCGCCGCCGGGATCGCGGACGACCACGGCCCCCCCTCCCGACTCATCCTTCGGAGCATACTCGCGGACCAGATCCTCAGGCTCCGCAGCCCGGCCACCGCTACCGCCGGGGCGCGTCAGCACCACAGAGGCGGCCTCCCCCTCGACGGCCCCGAGCATACCCACGAGGTCCTTCTCTCGCAAGGCGCCGAAGACAACGACAAGAGGCTTCCCCGCGTACCGCGCGCGTACTGCCGCGAGCGTGGCCGCGATCCCCTCGGGGTTGTGCCCCCCATCGACGACGACCGGCACGCCATCGACCTCGAACTCCTCGAACCGGGCCGGGAGCCTGCCCCACAGCGCCGCCGCCCTCCGCTGCTCCTCCCCCAGCAAAGGACGCCCGAGCAAGACCTCGGCAGCCCTCATGCCGAGCCGCGCGTTCCGGGCGAGGTGGGGTGGCAAGCCGGCCGTGGCCGGGTCCTCCAGACAGCCGTCCTCGACCCGGACGAGCCCGGCCCCGACCCGCTCGCAAGCCCTGCGGGCGAGCCGCACGACCCGCTCGTCGTCGGTCCCGAGCACGAGGGTCGAACCGGGCCGCACGCTCGCCAGCTTCTCGATAGCGACCTCCTCGACCGTCCCGCCCAGGTACTCGGCGTGGTCGAGCCCGACGTTCGTGAGAACCACGACCTCGGCTGGCGCCGCGGTCGTCGCGTCGTGGCGAGCCCCAAGCCCCGCCTCGAGGACGGCGAACTCGAGGCCGCGGTCCCGGAAGATCCCGAGGGCACCGGCGGTCAGGATCTCGAACTGCGTCGCGGGGACGCCGCTCGCGTCGGCGACCTCCATGACCTTCCCCATCGCGGAGGCGAACTCCCTCTGCGAAACCGGGACGCCCCCGATCATCACGCGCTCGGTGTAGGAGAGGACGTGCGGCGAGAGGTAGGCACCGGAGGGCCACCCGGCCGCTTCGAGCGCGGCGGCGAGCGACGTGGCGGTCGTGCCCTTGCCGTTGGTGCCGACGACCTGGGCGACGCGGAGCGAACGGTGCGGACGATCGAGTAGGGCGAGGAGGGCTTCGATCCGCTCGAAGCCCAGGGCGACCCGGCGGCGGCGGTCCAGATTCTCGCAGACCGCTTCGTACGCCGTTTGCGCGGCCGGTCTCACGCCCCGTTTAGAGGTAATCGTCCAGGCGTCCGCGGAGCGTCTCGAGCAGGCTCGCGTTCGCTCGAAGCTTCTCGCGCTCGGCCTCGACCACCGGAGCAGGCGCCTTCTCGACGAACCTCTCGTTCGAGAGCTTGCCCTGGGCGCGCTTGACCTCGCCCTCGATCCGTCCGATCTCCTTCTCCAGGCGCGTGATCTCCCCGAGCCTGAGCTCCTCGGAGAGGACGAGCTCGACCACGCCATCCCCGGCGGCGAGCGCCGCCCTGCGCTCCGACCTATTGAGCTCTTCCACGAGCTTTACGCCCGCCAACGCGGAGAACACCCGCTCGTCGACGCCCTCCGGAGCGCGCCCTTCGAGCTCCCCATCCACCTTGCCCTCGGAACGGAAGGCGCGCACGGCCGTGACCGCCGCCCGCGTGAGGTCGAGGAGACGCGCGGCGTTCGGATCCTCGAGCGCGGGATCGAAGCGCGGAAATTCCGCCCTCACCAGCATCTCCTCGCCCCCGAGCACCCGGTTCATCTCCTCGGTCCCGAAGGGCATCACAGGGTGCAGAAGTCGCAAGACCCCGTCGAAGACCTCGCGCAGAATGCGCGGCGTCTCCGCCGACGGCGCCGCCTTCGCGATCTCGACGTACCAGTCCGCTAATCGGTGCCAGGCAAAGTCGTAGACGAGGCGCATCGCCTCGGAGAACTCGCACTCCTCCAGCAGCCGGTCGTACTCGCGCACCGTCTCGTTGAAGGAGTGGAGGATCCAACGGTCCGAGACCGAAGCCTCCCCCGTAGCCTCATCCGCCTCGTAACCGGCCACGAACCGCGTCACGTTCCACAGCTTCGTTACGAAGGATCGTCCCATGTTCGCCCGCTCGTACGAGTAGGCGAAGTCCTGCGTCGAGGACTGGTACAGGAGCCCGAAGCGGACCGCGTCCGTGCCGTACTCGTCGAAGAGCTCCAGGGGATTGATGGTGTTCCCCTTGGACTTGCTCATCTTCGTCCCGTCCTCGGCGAGCACGATGGAATGGACGTTGATCTTTTTGAACGGAACCTCCCCGCGGAAGCGCAAGCCCGTCATGATCATACGTGCCACCCACAGGTACATGATCTCCCGCGCCGTACTGAGAAGGGCCGTCGGGTAGAAGTAAGAGAGCTCCTCGGTCTCGACGGGCCAGTCGAGCGTCGCGAACGGCCACAGCCCGCTGCTGAACCACGTATCCAGGATGTCGGGGTCCTGCTCCCAGCCCTCACCCGGCGACTCCTTCGCCGCGACGACCTCGCCGTCGGGCCCGTACCACACGGGTATCCTGTGGCCCCACCACAGTTGGCGGCTGACGTTCCAGTCCTGCAGGTTCTCCAACCACCGAACCGTCTCCCGCCGCCACGAGTCGGGGTAGACCGTGATCTCCCCGTCGCGGAGCGCGCGTATGGCAGGTTCGGCGAGCTCTCTCATCGAGACCCACCACTGCTCCGAGAGCCAGGGCTCTATGACCGCTCCGCAACGGTCGCAATGCCCGACCCTGTGGCGGTGCTGCTTGACCTCCCCGAGCAGACCTTCGGCGTCGAGGCGCCGGGCGATCTCCACCCGCGCCTCCTCGCGCGACATCCCCTCGAAGGGACCGCCGTTCTCGTTGATCGTGCCGTCCGGGTTCAGGACGTTCACGGCTTCGAGCCCGTGGCGCTCCCCGATCTCGAAGTCGTTCGGGTCGTGCGCCGGCGTGACCTTCAAGACACCCGTCCCGAACGCCGGGTCCACGTAGGAATCGGAGAGCACCTCGACCTCGCGCCCAACGAACGGCACCATGACCTGGCGGCCCACAATCTGCGCATACCGCTCGTCCTCCGGGTTCGCGACGAGCGCCACGTCGCCGAGCAACGTCTCCGGCCGCGTCGTGAAGACCTGGACGTAATCGTTGCCGTCGGGACCGGGTCCCCCGTCGTCGGCGAAGGGGTAGCGCACCCCGTAGAGCTTGCCGTCGACCTCTTCGTAGTTGACCTCGAGGTCGCTGATGGCGGAGCGGTCGCGCGGGCACCAGTTCGTGATACGCGCGCCACGGTAGACCAAACCGGCGTTGTACAGCTCGACGAACGCCTCCGCGACGGCCTCCTGGTAGCCCTCGTCCATCGTGTACCGGAGGCGTCGCCAGTCGGCGGAGGCCCCAAGGCGCTTCATCTGGCCGAGAATCTGCGAGCGCGACTCCTGAGCGAACTCCTGGCAGAGTTTGAGGAACCGCTCCCTACCGACGTCCCAGCGGGTCTTCCCCTCCTCGCGCACGAGCTTGCGCTCGACGACGTTCTGCAGGGCGATGGAGGCGTGGTCAACGCCGGGGAGCCAGAGGGCCTCGTAGCCCTTCATCCGGGCGCGCCGGATCAGGGCATCCTGGATCGAGCCGTTCAGCGCGTGGCCCATGTGTAACGCCCCCGTCACGTTCGGCGGGGGCAGAACTATGCAGTACGGCTCTTTGTCGGGGTTCGGCTCGGCGTCGAAGGCGCCGGACCGCTCCCACTCTTCGTAGATCCGGTCCTCGACGGCCTTCGGGTCGTAGGTCTTTGGGATCTCCGCCTGGTTCAACTGGCCCCTGAGCCCCTAGGCGGATTCGTCGTAGGAGTACTTCGCCTTGCCCGATGCGGTGACGAGCGTCGGCTGCACCCCCTGGCGCACCGTGTCGGCGTCCACGACGCACTTCGTCACGTCCGAGCGGCTCGGAAGCTCGTACATCGTCGGCAGCAGCGCCGTCTCCAGGATGCTCCTGAGCCCCCTGGCCCCCGTGCCCCGCTCGAGCGCCAGCTCCGCGACCGCCTTCAACGCGTCGTCTGTGAAGGTCAGGTCGACCTTGTCGTAGCGGAAGAACTGCCGGTACTGGCGCACCAGCGCGTTCTTCGGCTCGGTGAGGATGCGGATAAGGTCGGCCTCGTCGAGCGTGCGCAGGGTGGAGATGATCGGCAACCGCCCGACAAACTCGGGGATGAGGCCGTACTTGAGGAGGTCCTCGGGCTGCGCGTTGCCCAGGATCTTGCTGTCCTCTTCCTCCAGGCGACGGTCGACCTCACCGCCGAAGCCGATGCTCCGCTTGCCGATCCTCTGTCGAATAACGTCCTCGAGGCCCCCGAAAGCACCGCCGCAGATGAACAGCACGTTCTTCGTGTCGATCTGCAGGAAGTCCTGGTGCGGATGCTTCCGGCCGCCCTGCGGCGGGACGCTCGCGACCGTGCCCTCCAGGATCTTGAGGAGCGCCTGCTGCACGCCCTCGCCGGAGACATCGCGCGTGATCGACGGGTTGTCGGACTTCCGCGCGATCTTGTCGATCTCGTCGATGTAGATGATCCCGGTCTCGGCCTTCTTCACGTCGAAGTCGGCGGCCTGGATGAGCTTCAGGAGGATGTTCTCGACGTCCTCGCCAACGTAGCCGGCCTCCGTGAGCGCCGTGGCGTCCGCAATGGCGAACGGGACGTTCAGTATCTTGGCGAGCGTCTGTGCGAGCAGGGTCTTCCCGCTCCCCGTCGGCCCGACGAGCAGGATGTTCGACTTCTGAAGCTCCGTGCCGTCCGTCGAGTCGACGCCCATGCTGATCCGCTTGTAGTGGTTGTAGACCGCTACTGCGAGGACCTTCTTGGCATCCTCCTGGCCGATCACGTACTCGTTGAGGATGCGGTTGATCTCGCGGGGCTTGGGCAGGTCGTCGTCCTTGAGAACCTCAGGCCCGGAGAACTCCTCGTCGATAATCTCGTTGCAGAGCTCTATGCACTCGTCGCAGATGTAGACGCCGGGGCCGGCTATGAGCTTCCTGACCTGGCGCTGACTCTTCCCGCAGAAAGAGCACTGCAGCTGGTCCGATGGGTCCCTCATTCGGTTAGGCCCTCCTCCTGTCCGATGGTGCTTTACCCGGCGTCTTCATCCGCCCTTGCATCCGTCCCTAGTGCTGCTGCACGATGTTGTCGATAACGCCGTACTCGATGGCCTCCTCGGCCCCCAGGATGTAGTCGCGGTCGGTGTCGCGCTCGATCTTCTCGTAGGGCTGGCCCGTGTTCTCGGCGAGAATCTCGTTCAGGCGCCTCTTCGTCCTGATGAGCTCCTCGGCGTGGATCTGAACGTCCGACGCCTGGCCCGCAAGCCCGCCGATGCTCGGCTGGTGCAAGAGGACCCGCGTGTTCGGCAACGCGTTCCTCTTGCCCTTCGTCCCCGCCGCGAGCAGGAAGGCGCCCATCGAGGCCGCCATACCCAGCGCCGTGGTCACGATGTCCGGCTTCACGAAGCGCATCGTGTCGTAGATTGCGAGTCCCGCCGTGACGCTACCGCCCGGGGAGTTTATGTAGATGTTGATGTCCTGGTCCGGGTCCTCGCTCTCGAGGTGCAGAAGCTGCGCCATGATCGCGTTGGCGACCTGGTCGTCCACGGGCGTGCCGAGGAAGATGATCCTGTCCTTCAGCAGCCTGGAGTAGATGTCCATGGCCCGCTCCCCTCGCGGGCTCTGCTCGATTACGTAGGGAATCACGTTGTTTATGTCGTAGCTCACGCTGCTATTCCTTTCCTTCGTTTGTTTCGGAGGTAGCGCTCTCGCCTACTTCGACCGTGGCCTCGACCCTGGCCTCTCCGGCCTCGGGCTCCGTCTCCTCGGTCCCGGGAATCTCTTCCCCGCCTCCATCGGCCTCGGAAACCTCTTCTTCGGAGGCCTCCTCCTCGGGCATCGGCACGGGTACCGCGTTCTCCACCAAGAAGTCGAGGGCGCGGGAACGGGCGATCTCCTCCTCCAGGAGTTGGTACGTCCCGTTCCGACGCATCGTCTTCTCGATCTCCTTCGGCTTACGCCCGGCGTCCTCGGCGATGTGCTCGATCTGGTGCGAGACCTCGTGCTCGTCGGCCGCGATGCCCTCGGCCGCCGCGACGGCGTCCAGAACGAGCTCCTTCTTGACGGTGTCGGCCGCGTCCTCGCGGACCCGCTCCTTGACCTCGTCCTTGTTCGCGCCGGCGAGCTGATAGTACTGCTCGGGCT
Source organism: Rubrobacter sp. (assembly GCA_016781775.1). Lineage (GTDB taxonomy): Bacteria > Actinomycetota > Rubrobacteria > Rubrobacterales > Rubrobacteraceae > Rubrobacter_F. Next base: position 15,419 of record JADDPR010000027.1, read on the forward strand.
CTATGCCCTGCGACCGGA
>JADDPR010000450.1:0-1238 GCA_016781775.1 Rubrobacter sp.
AGTCCGGCCGACGGACCGCGGGAGCAGGGCCTTCGGTGTGCCGGTCGAGAACTCGCCGGTTATCGCGTCCCGTTTCCCCCGAGATTGGCGCAGTTCCCCATGTGCCGGCCTGTTGGGGGTGAGTTACCCCACGGAGAGAGGCAGGGTGCTTTGTTGCGCGCGAGCTATGAGGCGAGGGCCTCGAGGGGTATAGAATTCCCCGCAAGTCAATCGAGCGTACTCCCTTCGGAGGTAGCATCCTTGAAAATTCCGGGCATACATTATCTAAGAAAAGCAGAGCAGACCGGCAACGAGGTCCCCGTCCCCATGACGCGCGAGCGCCTCGGCCTCGTGGAGTTCCTGAAAAGGACCTTTAAAGAGGTGGGGGAGGACCACCTCGCGGCATTTGCGGGGAACCTGACGTACAAAGCGCTCTTTGCGCTCTTCCCTTTCGCCGTGTTCCTGCTCTCGCTGCTCGGTCTTTCCGGGTCCGAAGAGTTGCTGACGGACCTGCTGGCCCAGGCGAGGGCCGTGCTCCCGGCCGCGGCGGCCGATTTCCTCAGTACTCAGCTTATCGACATCGCACAGAGTAATGCTGCGACGACCTTCACCTGGGGCGCGCTGATCTCGATAGCGCTCGCGTTGTGGGGCGTATCGGGGGCTTTCCGTAGCGTTATGGAGGCCATGAACGTCGTGTACGAGGTCGATGAAGATCGTCCGGCCTGGAAGGTCTACCTGATCTCCATCCTTCTCTCCCTGGGCGTTGCGGCCTTGCTTATCTCCGCGCTGGTGCTGGTGGTCTTCGGGTACCAGATTGGGGCTGCTGTCGCGGAGGCCGTTGGGCTGGGAGCCGTTTTCGGGATCGTGTGGAACATCGCCCGGTGGCCCGTCCTGCTCGCTGTCGTCCTCTTCGCTTTTGCCCTCGTCTACTACTTTGCTCCGAACGTCGAGCAGCGCTTCAAGTGGGTCAGCCCCGGCTCCCTCGTGGCGGTGGTCTTGTGGCTGCTCTTCTCGCTCGCCTTCTCTTTGTACGTAAACAACTCGAACCTCGGCGCCACCTACGGCTCGCTGGCGAGCGTCGCCATCCTCATGCTCTACATCTACTACTCGTCCCTGATCGTGCTGGTCGGCGGCGAGATGAACCAGGTGATCGAAGAGCACATCCCCGAGGGCAAGAACGAGGGCGAGAAGACGACGAACGAAGACTCCCCCAGCTAGAGCCCTAACCGGGGGAGCGTAAGAGCCTGCGCTTAGCCGTC
>JADDPR010000450.1:1349-9247 GCA_016781775.1 Rubrobacter sp.
TAGAGCCCTAACCGGGGGAGCGTAAGAGCCTGCGCTTAGCCGTCGCTGGAGCTGGGCTCGACCGCGGGGAGGTTGTGGTCCGTCCGGTCGATGAAGGGCAGGGCGCCCTGGCTTATGCCGACCCCGATTATGAGCGCGGCCGCCGAGAGCACGACCGCTATGGAGCCTAGCCTGCGCGCGCCGAGGTAGTAGGCGAGGAGGCCGAGCAGTATGCCCATGGAGATGCCCGGTACCGCGCTGTCCAGCATGAACTCGCTCGTCGCGGCGATGGCGCCGCCGATGCCCGAGAGGATGCCGCCGACGGCAAGGCCCGTGCCGACGAGCAGGGCGGCCTGGCGGGCGCCCGTCCCGCTCTGGTAACCCTGGTCCTCCTCCGCGTTGGGGTTGCGCGACGCCGCCGCCCGGAAGACGCGGGCCAGCACGAAGAACCCAAAAATAAATGAAACGATCAGTATCAGCGAGAAAATCGATATCACGCCCGTCAAGATGAACCTCCTTTAACCTCGCGGGACACCGGGTTGCGTCCCGATGACCCCGCAAAATGGGTCATTCTACACACAGTATATTCTGCCGATTCGCGCCCCGCACAAACGCGCGTATGGGCTCGGACCGGGATTGGTCCAAAGTGTGCAGCGGGTGCCCTGCGCGTCTTTTTCATCGTCCGCCGGACCCCTCGCTAGCGCTGCCGGGCCGTCGAGACCTCGAACTGGTGGGTCTCGCCGTGGGCGAGGTAGTGGACGCGGTCCTCGAAGCCGGCCTCGTTTACGGCTTTTTTGAAGTCTTCGAGGGTGCTCTTGAAGACCGAGTAGTCGTTGTAGTGGATCGGGATGGCGGCCTTGGGGTCGACGATCTTCATCGCCTCGACGCCCTGCTTGGCGTCCATGGTGACCATGATGCCGAGGACCCGCGTCCCGCCGAGGTGGAGCAGGGCGAGGTCTATCTCCGGGTAGCGTTGGGGGATCTCCTCGAGCGCGTCGTGGACCAGGGTGTCGCCGGTTATGTACATCCGGACGCGGGGCTCCTCGTCGCCGGCGTCCCCGAACTCGAGCATGCTCCCCATCACGGGCGGCAGGATCTTGCGGAGCGCGCCGGGGGCGTGGGTGCCGGGCATTGCGGTGACGCGGACCCATGCGCCCTCGCCCTTGCGGATCGTGACGTCCTCCCAGGTGTCGAGGGCCACGGGCGGGCGGAAGGCCTTGCCTTCGAGGTACTGGGCGGCGTGCGCGGTCGTGACGATGGGCATGGTCTTGTTCAGCCTCGCCTCCGCAACCCGGTCGAAGTGGTCGCCGTGGAGGTGCGAGAGCAGCATGAAGTCGATGTCGGGAAGGTCGTTTATCTCGATCGCCGGGTTCGTGAGGCGCTCGGAGGTCAGGCCGTAGCCGAGGTGTACGTGGTCTCCGGCGTGGAGGAAGTTGGGATCGGTGAGGATCTTGAACCCCCCGTAGCTTATGATGACGGTCGCCGTCCCCACAAAGAAGACGGAGCCCCGCTCGAAATCCGCCTCCTCCCCCTGCGTCCTCAGGTACAGGTCGTTCTTCTTCATGGTATTCCTCTCGCCGTCGCTGCCGTCCGTGCTAACCCCTCTCTACCAACGTCGACCCCCGTCCAATCCTCGTGCCTCTTCCCCAGGGTCCCCAAAGAGACGCGCGTATAGAATCTCCTCGATGGTGGGAGCGCCGCCTCGGACGCGGTGTTCGTTGTCCGAAGACGGAGGAGCGGGGCGATGGGGCTGGACGTGATCGGGGCGGGTTTGGGGAGGACCGGGACGACCTCCCTCAAGGCGGCGCTCGAGAGGCTGGGCTTCGGACCCTGCTACCACATGACGGAGCTCTTCGAGCACCCCGAGCACCTCGAGGCGTGGCGCGCGGCGGCCCGTGGGGAGACCGTGGACTGGGAAGGGCCTCTGAAGCATTACCGATCCACCCTGGACTGGCCGGGAGCGCCCTTCTACGAGGACCTGATGCAGGGGTACCCCGAGGCGAAGGTGATCCTCACGGTGCGCGATCCGGACCGCTGGTACGAGAGCACCTTGAACACCATCTACGAGATGAATGCGACCGCCTCCTCGCCGCTCTTCAGGCTGATGTCGCTGGTGATCCCGCCCGTGAGGACCATCAGGCAAGCCGTCGGCATCGTCGACACCCTCGCCTGGCAGGGCGAATTCGGCGGCAGGTTCGAGGACAGGGAACACGCGATCTCGGTCTTCGAGCGGTGGAGCGAGGGGGTCAAGGAACGCGTCCCGGCCGAGAAGCTTCTGGTTTACGAGGTGAAGGAGGGATGGGGACCGCTCTGCGAGTTTCTGGGTGTCGACGCGCCCGAGGACGAGCCGTTCCCGCACCTAAACGACACGGGAGTCTTCCGCAGGCGGGTGCGCCTTATCCTCGCGGCCGCCGCGGCCGGAGTCGTCGGCGCCGCGCTGGCCGTTCTGGCCCTGATCCTGACGCTACGCAGGCGCCTCGGCTAAACGAGCACCCGGAGCAAGCAAAAGGGGCGAGACCCCTCGGAGCCCCGCCCCTCGTGAGGTTGAACTGGTGCCGTTACTTCGTCAGCTTCCTGACGGCATCCTTCGCCTTGGCCGCGCCGGAGCCTCCGCCCGTGCCCTTGCCCTTCTTGCCCGAGGTCTTGCTGGTCGCGGCCTTTTTCGCCGCTCCTTCTACCTTCTTGCCTATGCCGGCCATATCGCGCGTCCTTTCCCGTCGCTATTGCTACTCTTGTTCCTACCCATGAGATCCCAGGCCAAACATGTCCACCGAGGAAACCCGGCGTAACCACCGGAACCGATCTCGGATGCGCTCACACGGTGACGGGCGATACCCCGGTTCCCCTCGCACCACGTCTACGGTCGGTCTTTCGGCCATCTCAGGAGGCGCCGAGCGCTATAAACGGCGCCTGGGCCCGGGGCGGGGGCGCGTTCCTCGAGGCTCGCCTCGTACCGGCGCCAAGGCTCGGGGGGGATTCTGTAGAATGGTTCGGGCGTGTGGGACGGAGAAACGGGGGTTTTGCTCCATTGAAGCGGCTGCGGGTTCTGATGACGCGGGAAGAGATCGAACCGGAGAAGCTCGCTGGCGCGACCGTCGTCGTCATCGACGTTTTTATGGCCACCACCACCCTTTTGACCATCCTCGAGAACGGCGCGAAAGGGGTTTATCCCGTCGCGTCTTTAGAGGAGGCCGAGGAGGTGGCCCGCGAGCTCGAGCCCGCGAGCCTGCTTCGCGGCGGGGAGCAAGACGCCGAGAGGATCGAGGGCTACGACCATGGCCCTTACCCGCGCGAGTATGCGCCGGAGGTCGTCTCCGGCAAGGAGGTCGTCTTCGTGACCACGAACGGGACGCGCGCCATAGGGGCCGCCTCAGGCGCCCGCGAGCTCCTCATCGGTTCCCTGCGCAACGCTCCGGCCGTCGCCCGTTACCTCGTCGAATCGGGGACGGAATCTATCTACGTGGTCTGCGCGGGCTCGGCGGGGCGCTTCACGGTGGAGGACTTTCTGGGGGCGTCGAGCATCGTCTCCCGCATGAGCGAGGGCGGCTACCTCGACGACTGGCGCCTCAACGACGCGGCCTGGATGGCGCTCGACTTCGCCGAACGGTACGGGGGCAGGGAGGACGAGGCGCTCAAGCACGGCCGGGCCGGACGCTGGTTTTTCGACAACGGCGAGGAAGAGGCGTTCGGGTTCGTCTCCGACGTCGGCGCGAGCGAGACGGTCGCCGGGGTCGAAGAGGGGCGCTTGAGGCGCGTAGTGGCCGGAGCGCCAGAGAGGGCCTCGTAGAGAGAATTATTAGATTCGTATGGGGCCGGTAGGTCCCGGGAGGTGCCGCGGGATGACCGAGACGATAATGGTGCGCGAGGACGAAGACTTCGACCGGGGGAAGGTCGAGGCGTATATGAGGGAGCGCATAGAGGACCTGCCCGAAGGTGACCTCGAGGTCAGGCAGTTCCCGTCGGGGGCGTCGAACCTCACGTATCTCGTCAGGATCGGGGACTGGGAGGGGGTATTGAGGCGTCCCCCTCTGGGGCCGGTGCCCCCGAAGGCCCACGACATGGGTCGCGAGTCGAGGATACTCCAGAAGCTTCACCCGGTCTTCCCGCTCGCGCCCAAGCCCTACTTCTTCTGCGAGGACGAGTCGCTCATCGGCGCCCCCTTCTACGTGATGGAGCGGCGCAAGGGGATCGTGATAGACGCCTCCGTCCCCGGAACGATCAACCCCAGCCCCGAGCTGTGCCGCGGCATCTCCGAGACCGTGGTCGAGACGCTCGTGCGGTTGCACACGGTGGACTGGGAGGGTGCGGGCTTGGGCGACCTCGGCCGCCCGGAGGGTTTCCTCCCGAGGCAGGTGAAGGGTTGGATCGGCCGCTACGAGAAGGCCAAGACCGGGGAGATAGAGGGGGTCGCCGCGCTCACCGAGTGGCTCTCGGCGAACGTCCCCGAGAGCCCCGAGCCCACCATCGTCCACAACGACTACAAGCTCAACAACCTGATCCTCGACCCCGACGATCCGACGGAGGTGCGCGCCGTCCTGGACTGGGAGATGACGACGATAGGCGACCCGCTCTTCGACCTCGGAAACTCCCTTTCCTACTGGACCGAGCCGGACGACCCGGAGGGACTAAAAGAGGTCCTGCCGAGCGCGGTCTGTTCCGGGCCGAAGTTCTTCACGCGGCGGGAGTTCATGGACCTGTACGCCGAGAAAAGCGGGCGGGACCTCTCCGACATCCACTTCTACCAGATTTTCGGGTACTTCAGACTCGCGGTGATCATCCAGCAGATCTACGCGAGGTGGCACAAGGGCCAGACCAAGGACGAGCGCTTCGCCAGCTTCGGCGAACGCGTGAAGACCCTTATAGATTACGCAAGCGAGCTCTCCTCCTCGAACGGTCGTTAGGCAGTGGAACCCATACAGACCGTCGGCGTCCTCGGCGTCGGCACGATGGGGGCGGGCATCGTCCAGCTCGCCGCCCAGACCGGGCACCCAGTCGTCGCCTGCGACCGCTCCGTCGAGGCGCTGGAGAGGGCGGAGCGCTACGTCCGGGAGGGCCTGAGGCGCTTCGCCGACCGGGGGGCGTTCACGGAGGGGGAGGCCGAGGAGCACTACGAGCGCATCCAATGGACCGTGGACCTCGGGGAGATGGCGCCGGTCGGGGCGGCGATCGAGGCGATCGTCGAGAAGGTCGGGCCGAAGAAGGAGGCCTTCCGGGCGCTGGACGCCATCATCGCGCCGGATGCCCTCCTCCTCACGAACACCTCCTCCATCTCCATAACCGACCTCGCGAGCGCGACTGAGAACCCCGGGAGGGTCTGCGGGACGCACTTCTTCACCCCGCCCCCCGTCCGCGAGGCCGTCGAGGTGCCCCGCGGCCTCCTCACGACCGACGAGACCGTCGAGCGGGCAAAGGGGCTCGTGCGCGCCTTCGGGAAGATTCCCATCGCCATCCAGAAGGACGTGCCGGGCTTCGTCGCCAACCGGTTCCTCATGCCGATGCTGATAGAGGCGTCACGGCTCCTGGACGAGGGCGTGGCGAGCAAGGAGGAGATAGACCTCCTCGTCAAGAAGGGACTCGGTTTTCCCATAGGGCCGTTCGAGCTCGGGGATTTTATCGGGCTCGATGTGGGGCTCGACGTAATCTCCTACGTCCACGAGGAGCTCGGCGACGCCTACTACACGCCGCCGCGCCTCCTGAAGGAGATGGTCCGAGCGGGCAAGCTCGGTCGGAAGACCGGCGAGGGTTTCTACAGCTACGGGGAGGAGGCCTAGAGTATGGGCAGACTGGACGGCAGGGTGGCGTTCGTGACCGGGGCGAGCCGGGGCATCGGCCTCGCGACGGCCCGGAGATTCGCCCAGGAAGGCGCGAGCGTGCGCCTCACGGACTTGCAGGGAGCCGAGGAGGCGGCGGATATCTTGAAGGCCGAGGGCCTGGAGGTCTCCGGGGCGCGCGTGGACGTCGCGAGCCGGGAGGAGGTCGAGGCCGCCGTGGGGGGGACGGCGGAGACTTACGGGCGGCTCGACATCCTCGTCAACAACGCAGGCGTCACGCGCGACAACCTCCTCTTCAAGATGACCGACGAGGACTGGCGCACCGTGATGGAAGTCCACCTCATGGGGACGTTTCTGTGCAGCCAGGCGGCTCAGAAGTATATGGTCGAGGGCGGGTACGGCAGGATCGTGAACGTCTCCTCCACCTCGGCTTTGGGCAACCGCGGCCAGGCCAACTACGCGGCGGCGAAGGCCGGGATACAGGGCTTCACGAAGACCCTCGCGATAGAGCTCGGGCGGTTCGGGATCACGGTGAACGCCGTTGCCCCCGGCTTTGTGGAGACGGAGATGACGCGCGCCGTGGCGACGAAGATGGGCGTGGAGTTCGAGGACTTCGTCGCCGAGAGGGCGAAGCTCATCCCGGTGGGCCGGAGCGGAAAACCCGAGGACATAGCGGCCTCGATCCTCTTCTTCGCCTCCGAAGAGGCCGGCTTCGTCAGCGGGCAGGTCTTGTACGCCGCGGGCGGGCCGAAGGCTTGAACGAGGACACGGAAGGGGTTCGGAGGCGGGCGTGGACGCTACGGTGCGGCGTGTGACCGTGATGGGACGGGGTGAGGCGACGGCGTCGCCGGACATGGTGGGCGTGCACTTGGGCGTTCGGACCGAGGCCGGGACGGCCCGGGAGGCGTTGGCGGAGAACAGCGCGCGGATGCGATCCCTGGTCGCCAGGCTCCGGGAGCTCGGCGTCGCCGACGGGGACGTCAGGACGGGCCAATTCGGCCTCTGGCCGCAGCACGACTACAGTGGGCGGGGCGCGAAAAGTTACCATGCCAGCAACTCCCTGACGGTCACGATCCGCGACGCCGGTCGGACCGGCGAGATGCTGGACAAGATCGTCGATGCCGGAGCGAACGACGTTTCTGGGGTCTTCTCGGGGGTCGAGGATGCCACCCCGCTCGAAGAAGCCGCGTTCTCCAGGGCGATCGCCAACGCCCGCGAGAGGGCCGAGCTCGCGGCCCGCGTGGTGGGCGCGAAGATCGGGTCGGTCCTCAGCATAAGCGAGGAGATCGGGGCGACGCCGCGCCCGTACCTCGAAGACCGGGCGGCGTTGGCGGCAGCCGCGCAAGAGGACGTGCCCTTCCACCCGGACGAGGAGAAGGTCCATGCCCGGGTGCAGGTCACGTTCGAGTTGAAGACCGATGGGGAGGCCGCAACATGAACATCATCGAACGCTGGCGCTCACTCGTCGGGGCACGCAGCCAGAAGCCGGTCGCAAACGTGATCGAGCGTGGAGCGGTGAGGAGGTTCGCAGAAGCGATAGGCGACCCGAACCCGCTCTATGTGGACGAGGCGGCCGCGAAGGCGAGCCGCTACGGCGGCCTCGTAGCCCCGCCGACCTTCCCGCGGACCCTCGAGTACGGACGGATCGAGGGCATGGACTGGCCGGACGCCGGTATGATCCACGGCGAGCACCAGGTCTCCTACGCGGGCCGCCCGCTCCTCGTCGGCGAGGAGCTCCTCTGCTACACGCAGTTCGAAGACTACTACGAGAAGCAGAGCCGTGGCGGCCTCCTCGGCTTTATCGTCATGGAGCGCTTCGGCGAGGGCCCCAACCGCGAACGCCGCTTCACGATGCGCGACGTGGCCGTCATCACCCCCGCGCTCAGAAAGGCGCTGGGCGCGTGACGGGGGAGACGCGTATGGCGCCGGCTTGGGAGGTCGGGGAGGAGTTGGAGGCGCGTACGCTCCCGCCGGTCACGCGGCTGCAGCTTATAAAGTACGCGGGGGCGTCGGGGGATTTCAACCCGATCCACACGGTAGACGAGGCCGCGGAGAAGGCCGGGCTGAAGGGCGTCATCGCCCACGGCATGCTCACGCTCGCCACCATGGGCCTCCTTTTCTCGCCGTACCTGGAGCACGGCTACGTCA
>JADDPR010000450.1:9368-15394 GCA_016781775.1 Rubrobacter sp.
CTTTTCTCGCCGTACCTGGAGCACGGCTACGTCAAGGATTTTCGGGCCCGTTTCTCGGGGATGGTCTACGTCGGCGACGTGCTGGAGGTCGGGGGGCGCGTAACGGGGGTCGAGGAGACGGGGGAGGGCCGCCTCTACGCCTTCGACGTCTTCTCCCGCAAGGACGAGGGCGTCGTCGCCTCGGGTACCGTCGGCTTTTTGGTCTACGGAGACCGGGCTTGAGCTTCCGTCTGCTCTTCGTGGGCGACGTGGTCGGGGAGGCCGGGGTCGAGGCGGTGGCCGGGATCGTGCCCGGCCTGCGCGAGGGGCTCGGGCTCGACGTGGTGGTCGTGAACGGGGAGAACTCCGCCCCCGGCGGGCGCGGCATCACCGAGGAGGGGAGCGACGCCCTCCTCTCGGTAGCGGACTTCCTGACGCTCGGGAACCACGCCTTCGACGCGGGCGGGAAGTTTATGGAGCGGGAGCCGAGGGTGGCACGGCCGGCGAACCTGAAGTCCGGCTTGCCGGGACGCGGCTGGGGTATGTTCGAGGCCGGCGGGGCGAGGGTAGGGGTGGCCAACGTGCTCGGGCGGGTCTTTCTCGACGAGAGGATGGCGTCCCCCTTCGAGGCCGCGGACCGGGCGGTCGGGGAGATGGAGGAAGCGGGGGCCGACCTGATCCTGGTGGACGTCCACGCCGAGGCGACGAGCGAGAAGCAGGCGATGGGCTATCACCTCGACGGCAGGGCTCAGGTCGTCGTCGGGACCCATACCCACGTCCCCACCGCCGACGACACGGTGCTGCCGGGCGGAACGGCCTACGCGACCGACGTGGGCATGACGGGTCGGGAGGGGAGCGTCATCGGTTTCGACCGGGAGGACTTCATGGCGCTCTTTCTCGGGCGTCCGCGGAAGATCGGGATCGCGACGGAGGGGCCCGTAATCTTCAGGGCCGTCGTAGTAGACCTCGACGTCGAAATCCGCCGGGCGACCGGGATCGAGCGCCTGACCCGGACGTGGCCGGCCTCGTAGCACCGGCGCCGGACACGGCAAAAAACGAAACGCAACACCTTGAAGAAAGGGAGGGCGCTTTGGCGGAGTACGAGACCATCCTGACGGCCGTGGAGGGCGGCATCGGTACGATCACCCTCAACCGCCCCGACGTCCGAAACGCCCTGAACACCCAGGTCCTGGGGGACATACGCGCCGCCCTGACCGAGTTCCGCTACAACCGCGGGGTGGGCGTCGTGGTTTTTACCGGGGCGGGGGAGAGGTCGTTCGCGGCCGGCGCGGACATCGGGGAGCTTCGGGAGAAGACGGCGATCGACGCACTGTCGTCCATGTTTCAGGCCGTCTACGACGAGATCGAGGGCTACGAGAAGCCGACGATAGCGGCGGTCAACGGCTACGCTCTGGGGGGCGGCTGCGAGCTCGCGATGGCCTGCGACATCCGCGTAGCGTCGGAGAACGCCCGCTTCGGGCTGCCGGAGCTTGCGCTCTCGATCATCCCCGCCGCCGGCGGCACCCAGCGCCTCGCCCGCCTCGTCGGCAAGGGGAAGGCGATAGAGATGATCCTGACCGGCCGCGCGGTCGACGCCGCCGAGGCCCGCCGCATCGGCCTCGTCACCCAGGTGACCTCCCCGCGCGGCCTCATGGACGCCGCCCGCGAGACGGCCGCCGAGATCCTCAAGAAAGGCCCCCTCGCCGTCCGCCTCGCCAAGCTCGCCGTCCTGACCGGCTTCGAGACGGACCAGAAGACCGGGCTCGTGGTGGAACGCCTCGCCCAAGCCGTTCTCTTCGACACCCACGACAAGCAGGAGGGCACCTCGGCCTTTCTGGAGAAGCGCGAGCCGAGGTTCGAGGGCCGGTAGGGGAAGGGGCCGGTTCCGAAAGTTGCGGTCTACGACGAGGAGGATGGCATGAGCGAGGGTGGCGTGGCGGGGGCGTTGAGCCCGGAGCAGTTGGAGGAGTTGACCTCGTACTTTAACGAGGCGGTCACCTTCGGCAAGCACATAAAGTCCAGGGTCGAGAGCGTGGAGCCGGGACGGGCCAGCCTTTACATAGACGTCGAAAATTTTCACCAGAACGGGAACGGGACGCTGCACGGCGGGGTCTACGCCTCGCTTATCGACAACGCGATGGGGATGGCGGTGCTCGCGCTCGTGGGGACCCGGACGGCTACCGTGGAGATGAACGTGCATTTTCTGGGGGCGGTCGGCGGCGGGCGTATAACCTGCCACGCCGAGGTCGTCCACCGCACGCGCCGGATGGCGACCGCCGAGGCAAAGGTCTACGACGAGGAAGGCAACCTCATGGCGATGGGCACCGGGGCGTTCCGCGTCTTCGAAAAGAAGGGCAACGCGATAGTCTAGGTCGGTTTCACTCGTCGGGCATGGCCGCCTCTTTGCGCCGTCTTTCGTAAGCGGCGAGCGCCTGCGCCATCGGCTGCTTGCCCGGCAAGCCCGCGTCGATGGACTCGGCCAACAGCTCGGCGTCGCGGAAGGCGTCCGTGATCCCCTGCGCCATCAAGGGGTCTTTGTGGGAGCCGGCGTCTCCCACCAGCGTCCGGCCGGGACTGTGGGGCTTGCGGGCGTATTCGATCAGCTCCGGGACGTAATCCACACCGATCGCGTCGCAGAAGCGGCGGGCGGCGGAGATGGCGGTGTTGCCGCTGCCGCTTCCGCGACGTCGAGGACCTTATCACCGGCGCGCACGTCGACGGCCTCGCAGAGCAGCTCTCCCATGATGACCAGGGTGTTGCCGATCCTCGCGTAGTCGCCTGCCGTCCACGTCTTCTGCTGGCGATCCTTGATGGCGCCTAGGTCAGGCGCCTGGGGTCGATGGGGCACGTCGTTCTCCTTTCCCTACATACTGCCCGGAGGCCTTGAAGGCCGGGCTATTAGCTGGGGGCGGTGATGGTGCCCGATCCTCCCGGCTTCTTTCTCTCCTGACCACTTTCCCCGTGGGCTTCGCCTACGCCTCGACTCTATCGGCGATCCGAGGAGCACGAAAACTCCGTTACAAAGATCGAGCAGAAGGGGTGGGCCTTCGGAAACGCGCATTCCCGCCGGTCTCCGAGAAGCCGCGGGCCTGCACGCAGCAGCACGTTCGCCTAACCGCGAGACCACCTCCACCTCTACCTCCGGCTCCCGGCCCAACTGGCGGAGAAGTGGACGCTCGGTGCGTTGTCAGTTCGTACAGCTGCAGGGGAAGGTGCGTGCCACCCATTAGTGTGCGAAAGAGGCACGGTGCCATCCTTTCGAAACACGCTGATACGAGCAGTTCACGAAACAATGAAGGCCACGTGCTACTCCATGCGGTAGCGCGTGGCCGGTTGCTCTGCCTGCCGTTTCGTTCGCGTGTGGCTGACCCTCTGCGTCAGAAAGCGTTCTTGAACCTCTCTTGAGGCTGGCCGTCAGCGCACGGTTGAGGACGTGCGGCTTCGGGGCTGGTCGCCTTTACGCTTGCCTTGCCCGCACGCAAGGTCAGGACTACGCTGGCGCAGATCACCCAGAGCAGGAACAGCAGGAACGCCGGTCCGAACTCCGCGTCGAGGAACATCCCGTTGACCCAGCATGCGGGCGCGGTGAGCGCCGCCAGTAACCCGAGCCAGGGGGGCAGGACGCGCGTCTTCAAGACCACTATGGCGACGGCGGCCATCATGACACCGATCGGGAGCATGGTGACGATGAAGGCAACGCTGTTCATCTTGTGCAAGGCGTCGTGGAGTTGGGGGTCGAGTCCTTGCTGCTGGGCGGCGAACGAGGGGGCGATGCTCCCCAGCTTGATCGTCAGGTCGACGAGGCCCGCGCCGAAGGCTGTCGCCGAGAGCCAGCCGCCTTCTCCCTCCGCCCGGCGCAGGACGCTGTAGAGGTAGCCGAGGAAGGGGATGAAGAAGAGCATCGCGATCATCTCAAGGACGACGACGATCTGGGCGTCGCTGCCGGTCGAACTCGGACCGAAGAGCAATACCACGAACAGCACCCCGCTGATGGCCCCCAGCCGAGGCCAGATTCTCCCTTGCATTCTCGATCTCCTTTCGGGTCGCCAACAACGATGCCCACAAGGTACGGGAGGAGGCCGGTTAGGGCGTCATGCTGAGTAACGATTTCCGGGTAATCCTTGAGGGTGATTCTCGACGGCCAACATCATCATCCGTGATGATGCAGGCGCAGAGAAGAAGAGTTACGTTACCGGGCATGAGCGTCAAGTGGCGAGAGCAAGCAGCGGGGTGGACCGACTGGCTAATCGCCCTCGCTTTGGGAGGTTCGGCGCTCTACGAGATTTGGCTGCATCCCATCTTCGACGAGGGGATTCCCGGACCGCGCCTGACAAACACGCTGCTGTTCCTCTTTATCAGCCTGCCGTTTGCCTGGCGACGGCGGGTCCCGGTGGCGGTGTTGTTTGTCGTCGTGGCGTCGACCCATGTCCAGGGCGAGTTCTTCGACACTTCCGACCAGTGGCCTCTGCAGAGCTTCCTTGCTTTGCTTTTGGCCTTCTACTCGGTGGCGGCTCATGGAGAGCCGCGACGTGCTATCTACGGTGGGATGGTTGCCGGAGCAGTAGTCGTAGCGATGGCGCTTCCCGGTCTATTCGCGGGCGAGAATCCGGGCGACATAATCCCCGCGTGGTTGTTCTTAGGCGCGGCCTGGTTGATGGGATGGACGCTCCACAAGCGTCGAGTGCAGGCCGTGCGGTTGGAGGACCGGGCAGCCCAACTGGAGATCGAGCGCGAGGAGAAGGCGCGGGCCGCCGTCGCCGAGGAGCGAGCACGGATCTCCCGGGAGTTGCACGACGTGGTGGCCCACAGCGTGAGCGTGATGGTGGTGCAGGCGCAGGCCGCCCAGCGCCTGATTGGGGCCGAACAAACGGAGCTTCGGCAGCAGGCTCTGGCCTCCATCGAGACGACCGGGCGCCAGGCGCTCGTGGAGATGCGTCGGTTGCTCGGGGTCCTGCGCCGCACCGACGCGGACCTCTCGCTGGCCCCTCAGCCTGGCCTCGGAAGCCTCGACGACTTGATCGGGCAGATGCGCGACGCCGGGTTGCCCGTAGAGATCCACATCGAGGGCGAGTCCGAGCCGCTGCCGCCCGGCGTGGACCTCTCCGCCTACCGGATCGTGCAGGAGGCCCTCACCAACACCCTCAAGCACGCCGGTACTGCCCGTGCCCGAGTGACGATCCGTTACCGCACAGACGAGGTCGAACTGGAGGTAACCGACGATGGCGCCGGTACTGGCAAGGGCGGAGGTTCAGGGCAGGGTCTCATAGGGATGCGCGAGCGCGTCGCGATCTACGGCGGCGTCTTCCAGAGCGGCAGACAGGACGGCGGCTACCTCGTGCGGGCGTGGCTACCACTGGACGCGGACCGGCCGTGAGCGTGCGCGTCATCGTAGCCGACGATCAGGAGTTGGTGCGCACCGGTTTCCGGGTTATCCTCGACTCCGAGCCGGACATCGAAGTCGTCGGGGAAGCGGGTGACGGACAGCAGGCGATCGAAGCCGCCCGGCGACACAATCCCGACGTCGTCCTCATGGACATCCGCATGCCTCACCTCGACGGACTGGAGGCCACCCGCAGGATCGTGACCGACCCTGACGCAGGGCCGCGAGTCTTGATCCTGACCACCTTCGACCTCGATGAGTACGTATACGAGGCGCTCCGCTCCGGCGCCAGCGGCTTTTTACTCAAGGACGGACCAGTGGACCAGCTCCTCTCGGCGGTGCGCGTCGTGGCGCGGGGTGACGCTTTGCTCGCTCCGCAGATCACCCGCCGCCTCATCGCCGAGTTCTCACGTCGGCCACACCCCACCGCACTACCCGACCGATTGGAGATGCTGACCGGGCGGGAGTTGGAGGTGCTAAAGCTTGTCGCTCGCGGTTTCTCCAACTCCGAGATCGCGGAAGAACTCTACGTGGCGGAGACGACGATCAGGACCCACGTGGGACGCATCCTGACCAAACTAGGCTTGCGCGACCGGGTGCAGGCGGTCGTCTTGGCCTACGAGATCGGCCTGGTACGGCCAGGTGCGCCGTAGGGTGGCCGAAGGCA
>JADDPR010000106.1 GCA_016781775.1 Rubrobacter sp.
GAGCGCCGGCGGAGGTGGGGCTCCGCAAGCGCATCGTCGCGTCGATCGGCCGTCGCCATTTCGCGCTAGATCCTGTTGGTGATGGGCGTCGATCGAAAAGCTCGCGGCCGGAAACAGGTACGACGCACAAGTGGTCTCCGCGGCTGTCACTGTAGACTGTCGCGTGACGACGGCCCGGGACGAACGACACGGCAAGGACGGAGCGGTAGTCACGTCGGATCGGGGGCCGAGGACTCAGAAACAGAAGGGACGCACCATGCTTGAAGGCAAAGTCGCACTCATCACCGGGGCAAGCCGGGGACTCGGCAGGGCGCTGGCGCTCGCCTACGCGAGGGAGGGCGCGAAGCTCGTGCTCAACTCCCGCAGCGAGGGCTCCTTGCAGCCCGTCGTAGAGGAAGCCGAAGGTGCGGGCGCGGAGGCCCTCGCCGTCCCCGCGGATGTGGCATCGTCGGCGGACGTGCAGGGGCTC
Source organism: Rubrobacter sp. (assembly GCA_016781775.1). Taxonomy (GTDB): domain Bacteria; phylum Actinomycetota; class Rubrobacteria; order Rubrobacterales; family Rubrobacteraceae; genus Rubrobacter_F. Next base: position 470 of record JADDPR010000106.1, read on the forward strand.
GTCGAGGCCGCCGTGGGCCGCTTCGGCAAGGTAGACGTCCTCGTGAACAACGCAGGCCTTCTGGGTCCCCGCGTGAAGATAGAGGAGTACCCGGAGGAAGAGTGGCGGCGGGTTATAGACGCCAACCTCACCGCGCCGTTCCTCCTCTCGAAGGCGGTCATCCCGCACATGCCGGAGGGCGGTTCGATCGTCAACGTCGTCAGCGGCGTGAGCGTCGAGGGCCGGGCCGAGTGGGGCGCCTACTCCGTCAGCAAGTTCGGCGTCGAGGGCCTCACCCAGATTCTGGCCGCCGAGCTGAAGGACCGCGGCATCCGCGCCAACGCCGTCGATCCCGGCGGCATGCGCACCGAGATGCGCGCCGCAGCCTACCCCGAGGAGGACCCCCAGACCAAGATCACGCCAGAGGAGAACACCGCCGTCTTCCTCTACCTCGCCTCCGACGAGTCGAAGGACGTGAACGGCCAGCGCTTCAAGGCGCAGGAGTTCCAGCGGTAAGGCGATTCGGAGTGGAAGGCCTTGTCGCCTACCCGGTCGCCGAGCTGACCTCTAGGGAGGTGGCCGACGCCCTGACGAGGGCCTTCGAAGGCTACTTGCCAGGCCCCGTAGACGTGGACGCCCGGGCTTACGAATGGCGCTTCCGGGCCGAGGATCTCGACCCGTTCGTCAGCCGCGTATACCGCTTGAACCGCTCGGTCGCCGGCATACTCCTGGTCGCGCGGCGTGGCTGGACGAGCCGCATCGCGGGAATGGCGTCGCACCAACGGTGCGCGGTCGAGGATTGGGACGCCTGATCGTGACCGAGGCGTTGGGAGAAGCCCGGGCTCGGGGCGACAGGTCCGTGTTGCTGGAGGTCTTCAAGAGGAACACGCCCGCGGTTCGCCTCTACCAGAAGCTCGGCTTCCGCGCACAGCGCCGGCTTATCGGCTACCGGCGAGAGCCCGGGAAGCTTTCACCGGGGAAAACGGGAACGCTCACCGAGGCCGATCCGCTCGGGGTCGCTCGGATCGTTGCGCGCGAGGGCGAGCGGGACCTGCCGTGGATGCTCGCGGCCGAGACGATCTCCGCGATCACCTCGCCGGCGCGGGCCTACCATCTGGACCATCGTGCCTACGCCGTCATCGAGAACCCCGAGACCGGGCCGCTCGTTCTCGCGACGCTGATCGTTCGTCAAGCCGAACGCCGCAAGGGCTGGGGTTCCCGTTTGCTGCACGCCCTGGAGGCAGAGTTTCCGGACCGCCCCTTTTTCGTACCGGCGATCGTTCCGGAAGGCCCGGTCGGGACGTTTCTTGTCGAGTTGGGATGGGAGCCGGAGCCGCTGAGCCAGTCGGAGATGGTCTTAAAGCTCCCCCAGGCCGCGTAACACGTCCGGCAGCCTGGATCCTTCTACGGGCGAAGGACGAACGCCGCTACGGGAGGCACTCATCTCCGTCGCGCCCGGCCCACCCCGCAGCAGGTAGGCTCCCCCTCACGGCCCGTCGCTCAGGTGCGCGAGGAGCGACCGGACGATCGCCAGGGGATCACCCAAGCCCTTCTCCCCCTCTCCCGCATGCCGGGCCAGGGCGAGATCCACGGCGCCGTGCACCGTCGCGTACAAGAGGGCCGCCAACCCTACCGGATCACCGCCGCGCAGTTTGCCCGTTTCCTGGCACTCGGCCACGACCCCGACCAACCGCCCGTACAAGCCGCGCGCCGCCTCGTGAACCTCCGGATACGGACGACGGCGCACCTCCGACCCGAACATGAGACGGTAGCGAGCAGGGCTCGCGAGAGCCACTTGCGCATAGGCCTCGAGCATCGCCTCCAGCCGCCCGAAAGGGGTCCCCTCTGCCTCCTCCGCAGCCGAGATCATCTCCTCGGCGAGGCGCTCGAAGTAGCGCGCCGCCAGGACGGAGAGCAACTCCCCCTTATCCGCGAAGTGCTTGTAAGGCGCCTGCCTGGAAACCCCCGCCCGCTCCCCCACCGCCCGCAAGGTAACGGCCTCGATGCCCCTCTCTTCGAGCAACCCCGCCACAGCCTCCAGCAGATGAGCGCGAGTGTCGCCGCGCCGCATCTTCCCATCCGGTACCTCGTTCATCGCCGCGGACTATCCCACGCTAAGTTGACACCGTCAACCACCGCTGCTAAGTTGACATTGTCAACCAGAGAAGGTTCTTCACGCGGTGCGAAGGGAGAGGGTAGGATGGTTCGGGAGAAGATGGTCGTCGTTACGGGCGGTAACGCGGGTCTTGGTTACGAGTGCGCCAGGTCTATCGCTGCCTCGGACCGGGGCTGGAGCGTCGTCCTTGCGGTTCGCGACCCCGAGAAGGGCGAGCGGGCGGCGTTGCGGATCGCGGAGGAGACCGGGAACCCGAGCGTCGAGGTTGCGAGTTGGAACTTTCCTCCTTGAGCTCCGTGCGTGCTTTCGGGCAGGGGTTCATCTCCCGGGAGGACCTACCGCCACTTCGGGCGATCGTGTGCAACGCGGGCCTGCAGGTGGTCGGCGGCACGAGCTACACCGAGGACGGCTTCGAGACGACCTTCGGGGTCAATCACCTCGGCCATTTCCTGCTGGTGAACTTGCTGCTGAAGCGGTTGGCGGCGCCCGCCCGTATCGTCTTCGTCTCCAGCGGCACCCACGACCCCAAGCGCAGGACCGGCATGTCCGCCCCCCGCTATCTAGGGGCCCAAGCTCTGGCGCATCCCCACGAGCATCCAGATCCCGTCGAGAAGAGCGAGGCCCCCGGCAAGCTCGGGAGGAGACGCTATACCACCTCCAAGCTGTGCAACGTCCTGTGCTCTTACGAGCTCGACCGGCGCCTGCGTCGGGAGGGCCTGAGCACCGCCAAAGCCCCGATCAACGTCAACGCCTTCGACCCGGGGCCGTGCCCGGTACCGGTCTCGCGCGCGACCATGCGCCCCTGGCCCGCTTCGTCTGGGACAAGGGGGTGGCGTCGCTCGTGCCGGTCCTAAAACGCCTCGGTATTCCCTTTGGCACCGCAGAGACCTCCGGACGGGCTCTGGCCAGGATGGTCACCGATCCGGCCTTGCAGGGGGTGTCCGGGAGGTACTTCGAGATCGAGAGGGAGGCGCGCTCCTCGGAGGAGTCCTACGACCGCGAGAAGGCGAGGGAGCTCTGGGAAGCAAGCGCCGAACTGGTGCGGCTCAAGACCCGACGAGACGTTGCCCGGCCTGCTCGATCCGTCAAAAGCGGAGAGATCCTAGCCACCGTACTTCCCAACCCTACTTCTCGGCCAGAAGGACCTCCCTCGTGCCCTACTAGCTCCACGAGCTGTCGTAGTTGGCGAGGTTCTTGTAGCTAAGCCGGTGCAGGCAAGTGGCAGGTCGCGATCGTCTCGTCGTTGCGA
>JADDPR010000014.1 GCA_016781775.1 Rubrobacter sp.
AGTTCGGCGCGCTGCCGATAATTTACGGGTTGCTAGAAGTGGCGTGAGCCCCGGCGCCGCGATGGCCTCCTCGATCTCCGGGCCCGTCCCACGGGGGCACCTTGAGGCTCGCGCCGCGGGGCCCGCTTCCGGCTACGGAACGCCCGGGAACGCGGCCTCCGAAGCTACCGCGTCCGCTTGCCTCAGAAGCTCCACCTCCCGCTCCATCCACGCTTGGAGCCGGGCGACCTCGGCCTCGTAGTTTTCCCGCGTGTAGTACTTCTCGGGCGGTGCATCGCTTCTATGCTGCACGGTGTGCGGGCCATCCTCGGGATGGTCGAACATGCCCCAGAACTCGCCCAGGGCGAGGAGACCGTGGAGAGGGTCGGCGGGAAGATCTTCCATGCGTTCCTCCAGAAGCAGAAGCCGCCACTTTCTGCGCTTGAGCCCGTAGTCCGCCCCCTCCCGCTCGGCCAGCCCCTCCAGCGCCCCCACGACATCCTCCGTTTCGGTCTCCCGGAGGCAGGCCAGCGCCAGAACCAGGCCGTCGTCGGGGTCGCGCGCCAGCGCATCGAGGGCGATGGCTATAACGTTGGCGAAGGACACCTGGCGGTCGACCCAGGAGAAGCCGTGCAGCCCGACGAGCAGGGTCCCCCATCCGACGGCGACGCCGCGCCTCCGGAGCCTGTTCAGGCGACGTGCAAGGTCATCCCGGTCCGCGAACGCCGCGCTCAAACCGGCCTGGCCTCCCGTACATCGACCTTCGTTGTCCCCACGTCGAATGCTCCTCCGCTCCAACCTGTTGCGTGCCATTCCGGGGGCATTCTACGCGCGGCAAGAGGCAAGCAAGTATCAAGAGCAGGAGCCGGGGAATACGCGGGCGGAGCGGGGCGCCGACCGGTGTCTCCCGGCGCCTACCCATCGCCCGGTACCGCGGACCGTCGCACGCAACCTCCCTCCCGCACCGATGATCCGGGAGATCTAATGGGAAAAGCATGAGCCCGGAGCCTCTCAAGCTCCGAACCGGCGCAACGTCGTGTCCACGGAGGCCACGTAACCGCCTCCGAAGTAGTACACGTGGACGAGGAGCGGGTAGAGGGCGTAGAGGTGGCGGCGCTCCTCGAAGAAGCCGGGCCGTATGTAGCGTCTCCGGGCGTAGTTATCGAAGAAGCTTGGGCCGAAGGAGTTGAAGAGGCTTATGTAGGCGAGCTCCATCTCCGGGTCGGCGTGGTAGATCGCCGGGTCGAGGAAGGCCGAGATCCTATCCCCCCTGGCGAGCACGTTCCCGCTCCACACGTCGCCGTGGATGAGGGATGGCCGCCCGGGCTCCTCGATGATCCCGTCGAGCCTTCCGGCCAACTCCTCGACGCGGCGGTGGAGCTCGGCGGGGAGACGCCCGGCCTCGCGGGCGACGCGGGTGGCGTAGAGCAGACGTTGGTCGCGGAAGAACTCGACCCACGAGGAAGTCCACGGGTTCGGCTGGGAGAGGCTGCCGATCAAGGTGTCCCGCTCGTGCCCGTAGGCGCCGGCGGTGATGCCGTGCAACGACGCGAGAAGCTCCGCGGCGTGGGGCTCCGCGCGCGAGAAGTCCCCCCCACCCTCCACGAACTCCATGAGCAGCAGGTGCTCCGAGGAGTGGTAGACCTCCGGCACCGGAAGCTCCGTCCCCTCGCCGAGGTAGCGGAGCATGTATCCTTCACGTTCGAGGTTCGCCTCGCCGGTTCGGTCGACCTTCGCTACCACGGCCGACCCATCCGACAACTCCGCCCGATACACCTCCCCGATGCATCCCCCGCCCAGAGGGTGGGCGGAGAGGAGCCTCTCCCCGAGTGTCGCCTCGACACCGTCGGCCAGGAGCCTCTCAGCCACTTCGGGCCTTCAGATGGCGCTCCCGGATGTCCTCGAGGAGTCCCTCCGAAGCCGCCTCGGCGAGGTCCATGACGAGGTCGAAGCCCTCGGGGCCGTCCCCGTACGGGTCGGGTACCGCGCGTTCGGGGCGCTCGGGGGCGAAGTCCAGAAACGGACGGACGACGAGTCTCGCCCCGCTGTTGCGGCAGAGGGCCGCCACCCTTTCGTAGTTCTGCTCGTCCATCGTGAGGACGTAGTCGAACCTCTCGCAATCCTCCCGTTCGAGGAGGCGGGCGCGCTGGGCGCTTATGTCGATACCGCGCCTCGCGGCGCTGTTTTGCGCCCGCGGGTCCGGCGGCTCGCCGGCGTGGTAGAAGCCGTGGGTGCCGGCCGAGTCGGCCTCGACCTCCCCCTCGAGCCCCTCGCGGCGCACCACCTCCTCGAAGACGCCCTGGGAGATGGGGCTTCTGCATATGTTCCCTAGGCAGACGAAGAGCACGCGGACCATGACGGCCGATTATAGGTGCCGGACAGGGTGTATGCTTCGGGGGAGGCTACGGAGCGTAGACGCAACGGTCGGAGGGTAAACCGCTTCCATGTCGAGCGACGAGATTTCGGTGCGGTCGAAACCGCGAGGCCGCAGGCTTCGGCGCGTCAGGAGAGAGCCGGACGTCACCGCGCACCCGACCCCGATCCGGATCTCCCGGCGCACCCGCACTGCCCTGATCCTGGCGGTGATAGCCGCCTTCGCCTACGTCGTTTATCTGGTACCGAGCGTGCTCACGACGGTGATAGGGGGGATAGCCCTCGCCCTCGTGCTCTCCTTCCCGGTGCGCTTCTTCTCGCGCTTCTTCTCCGACGGGATCGCGATCCTGCTCTCGTTCCTGCTCGTGGTGGGCGTCTTCGTCGTCGCCGCGCTTTATCTGGTCCCCATCGTCGCGACGCAGTTCTCCTCCCTCGTCAGCGCGGCGCCCGGTATAGCAGCGAGCGCCGAGCAGTACCTGCGCGATGTCCTGGATTCCCTCGAAAACAGGGGTGTATTACCCAACGACGACCCCCAGCAACTCGTGTCCAGGGTCAGAGAGAACCTCGTAGACGCCGTAAGGTCGATAGGCTCCAGCTTGCTTGGCGGGGTGCTCGGCTTCGTCTACGGCACCGTCAACTTCCTGGTGACCCTGCTCGGGATCTTGTTTATCGGGATTTACATGCTCGTCGACGCGCGCAAGATCAAGGCGGCCTACCTCAGGGCCGCGCCGCACGACTACCGGAGCGACGCGAGGAGCCTGTGGAACGCCTTCGGCTTCTCCCTCTCGCGCTACCTGGGCGGTCTCGCGCTGATCCTCCTGATACAGGGGGCGGTCTCGGCGTTGGGGCTGGCCTTGATAGGCGTACCTTATGCACTGGTTCTGGGAGCCATCGTCTCCGTCACGGCGATCATCCCGTACCTCGGGGCGTTCCTCGGCGCCGTACCGGCCCTGCTTGTCGCTCTTGCCCTGGAGGGACCGTGGGAAGCCCTGCTGACGGCAGCGTTGTTCCTCGCGGTTCAGCAGCTCGAGGGCAACTTCCTGACGCCCAAGATCCAGGGCGACACCCTGCACGTCCACCCGATCCTGGTCTTCCTCGGCGTGATCGTCGGCGGCGGCCTCGGGGGCATCCTCGGCGTGATCGTCGCCGTCCCGGCCCTGGCGGTCCTCAGGGTCCTCTTCGACTTCTTCCGCGTCCGCCTGCGCACCGAAGACCGCAACGAAGGCCAGACAAAGATCTGGCGCAAGACGACGAAAACCGGACCATCTTCGGATCCATAGGGACCGCAGGGTAGCGACCGCCCCGAACGGCGCGGGAAGACCGGGCACCGCCGCCCGTGGCCGGTGTCGCGCCTCGGACGAGTGCGAAGCTTGTTTCCTGTCGCTCCCGAGCTCCGAGGAGGTTTTGCGGGCCTCTTCTGGAGCTCAAGGGCCCCGCTTCTGCCGAGCGGGAGACGTGCGGAGCCTTCGTCGGGTTCGCTAGCCGGGTCCTCCTCGCCCGGATCCGGCCTCACGGGCCTCGGCCCGGCGCGGAGCCTGCGGAAGATGTTTGAGCTTCGCCGGGGAGATCGTCCAGGGTGTTAAGCTTCGGGGCTCCGGTAGGAAGGGAGCTTTTCGGTAGACTGGCTTCTCTGGAGCTTTCGAGAAGAGGAGGAAGACCATGGCCGAGGTAAGACGGGTTGGGATGCTCACCGGCGGCGGGGACGCACCGGGACTAAACGGCGTCATTCGCGCCGTCACGATGCGTTCCATCAACGACTACGGTTACGAGGTCTCGGGGATCAAACGCGGCTGGAAGGGCCTCCTCTCCCCCGAGTCGGACTCCGTGATCGAGTTGACCGTCGGCGACGTCCGCTACATCCTCGACGAGGGGGGCACGATCCTCCTCTCCTCGCGCACCAACCCGTACAAGAACGAGGGCGATGCTAAAAAGGTCGTGGACAACCTCGAAGAGTTCGGCATCGACGCCCTCGTCGCCATCGGGGGCGACGACACTTTAGGGGTCGCCAAGAGGCTCCACGAGGACTTCGGCACCCAGGTCATCGGCTGTCCCAAGACCATAGACAACGACCTCTCGGCCACCGACACCACGTTCGGCTACGACACCGCCGTCTCCATCGCCACGGAGGCCATAGACAAGCTCAGGACGACCGCCAAGAGCCACGAGAGGATCCTGGTGGTGGAGATCATGGGCCGCCACGCCGGTTGGATCACCTACGGGGCCGGGCTCGCCGGGGCGGCGAACGTCACCCTCATCCCGGAGGTCGAGCCGGACCTCGACGAGATGGTCTCGATCTTCCGAAAGCGCGCCGAGAACGGCGAGAAGTGGGGCGTCGTCGCCGTCTCCGAGGGCGTCACGTTCTCGGAGGACTTCGTCACCCAGAACGCCGAGAAGGACGAGTTCGGCCACGTCCGCCTCGGCGGCGTCGCCGAGGGCCTCGCCGGAGAGCTGAAGGAGCGCACCGGGATAGACACCCGCCACGTCGTCCTCGGACACCTCCAGCGCGGTGGCACCCCGACCGCCTACGACCGCATCCTCTCCACGCGCTACGGCCTGCGCGCCGCCGAGGCCGTCAAGAACGGCGAGTGGGGCAAGATGGTCGCCCTGCGCGGCAGCGAGATCGTCACCGTGGACCTCGCAGAGGCGACCGAGGAGACGAAGACCGTCCCCGACGACCTCTACGGGGCGGCCCGCACCTTCTTCGGATAGGGGACGACAGACCATGTTCGAGGGCTTCGAGCAACACCGGGTGGAGGCGAACGGGGTGGAGATCAACCTCGTCAAGGGCGGCGAGGGCCCGCCGGTCCTGCTCCTCCACGGCTACCCGCAGACCCACGCGATGTGGCACGGCGTCGCGCCGCTCCTCGTGGACGCCGGGTTCACCGTCGTGGCCGCCGACCTGCGCGGCTACGGCGATAGCTCGAAGCCCGAGGGCGACGAGGCCCACGTGACCTACTCCAAGCGCGCCATGTCCGACGACATGGCGGGGGCGATGGGCTCCCTCGGCTTCGAGCGGTTCGCGGTGGTCGGCCACGACCGGGGCGGGCGCGTCGGCCACCGGATGGCGCTCGACCACGCAGGAAGCGTCACGAAGCTCGCCGTCCTCGACATATTGCCGACCCGCCATCTCTTCTCGACGGTGGGCCGGGACCTCGCTATGGCCTACTACCACTGGTTCTTTCTCGCCCAACCCTACGACTTCCCGGAGACGCTGATCGGGGGCAGCCGCGCCTACTACCTCCGCGCCTTGCTCGGCCGGTACGGCTCGACGGTGGAGGCCTTCGCCCCCGAGGCCCTCGCCGAGTACGAACGGTGCTTCGACGAACGCACGGTCCACGCGAGCTGCGAGGACTACCGTGCCGCCGCATCCGTAGACCTGTCCCACGACGAGTCCGACCGGGACAACGGCCGCGGAATCGAATGCCCCCTTCTGGCACTCTGGGGCAAGAACGGCGCGATGCACGGGCTATACGACGTGCTGGAGGTGTGGCGAACCTACGCCAAGGACGTACGGGGGGGCCCGATCGAAGCAGGCCACTACCTCGCCGAGGAGAAGCCGGAGGAGACGGCGCGAGAGCTGTCGGCTTTCCTCGCGTCCGATTAAGGGAACGTGTCCCCTCTCCGTCGAGCTCCGCGCCGGGAGGCTCCCCAGCACCAACCGCGGCACGAACGCTCAGAGAAGCCTCGACGCAGTCGTCGCTAAAGCATCGGGCAGGGCGGGCCGACAACTCTTCCGGAGGGTTTATCCTAAAGGGACCGGCGACCATGATGATACGGTAGAAACAGGATCGCGCCGAGAGGATGTTTGGGCTGAGGAAAGCCGACGAGGCGTAGTGGCCAGCGGACGAAAGACGTCGCTCCCGACGTCCTTCGCTCCCCCTAAGGGCCTGCTCGGACGAGCACGGTTCCTCTTCTTGCTTGTAGGCCTCTTCATGGCCTTGCTCGCCGTTCCCATAGTCCTCTCGTCGGATGCCTCCGGAGGGCACAAGGCGGCCGCGATCGCCAGCCTCCTGTTCCTCGGCGGGCGCTGGACGCGCGGGTACGCACGCGAGCGCTTCTCGGCCCCCTGGGACCTGCCCGAGGGGCTCGCCCTCTTCCTCGTGAACTCCGCCGCCTTCGAGCCCACCGCCACCCTCGGCCTCGTCATAAACGGCATGATCTTCCGCTCGCTCTACGGTTCCACCCGCGGGGTCGCCGGCGCGCTACTCATCTACCTGGGCGCGTTCCTGCTCGCGGTGGCGGTGACGCGAGCCGATGCCGGGCTCGACTACTATCTGTCGTCCGTCCTGCCCCCGCGTTGGCCCTCGTGTTTCTGACCGTCGCAGCACGCTTCCTCGCCGCTACGCTCACGGGGTACGAACGGGCTCTCGCACGTGAAGAGACGCTGAGAGACGCGGGGGCGGCGATTGTAGCCGCCCCCGACCGCGCGAAGATCTACGAAGCGGCGCTCGGCGCCGCCCTGAGGCTCGTCGGCAAAGGGGGACCGAACGTCCGGGCCGGTCTGGCGAAGGGTTCGGAAGAAGAGATGGTCGTGCTGGCGTCGGCCGGCTACCGGGCCGAGGAGATTATGGGCTACGGGCTCGACGTGCGCAACCTCCCCGCAGGGAAGCTCGCCCGGCTCCTCGAAGGACGTTCTGTGGGCGGCGAGGACGCGACCGCCGACATCGTGCTCCGCAGCTCCCTGGGCCTCACCCCAAAACCCCGACCCTTCTTCATGGTCCCGCTCCTCGTCGAAGACAAGCTCGGCGGCCTGATCGTGGTCGCCAGCGACGCCGCCCTGCCGGAAGATATCAAGGAGGGGCTGGAGACGCTGGCATTTCAGGTCTCGCTCGCTCTGGAGGCCCGCGCCCACGCCGAGAGCGCCTTCGAGCGCCGGAGCGGGGAGCGCCTGCGCGCCCTGGTCTCGAACGTGCTCGACGTGATCATAGTCGTCGCCCCGAACGGCAACCTGACTTACCTGAGCCCCTCCGTGGAGCGCATCCTCGGCTACACCCCCGAAGACCTCCTGGGCACGAACGGCTTCGACCTCGTGCGCCCGGACGACCTGGAGACGGCCCAGCGGTTCTTCGGCGAGGTGATAAGTAGCGGCCCCGAAGACCACGGCCTGATGGAGGTCCGCCTCCTGCACCGCGACGGCTCCTGGCGCTACGCCGAGATCACCGCCAGCAACCGGACGGACGACGAGCGGGTGGGCGGCGTGATCGTAACGGTCCGCGACATCACCGAGCGCAAGAAGGCGGAGGAAGAGCTCTCGCGCCTCGCCTCCTTCCCCCGGTTGAACCCGAACCCCGTGATCGAGATGGACCTCGCCGGGAACCTTACCTACTGCAACCCGGCCGCCATGGAGAAATTCCCCGATCTCGAGGAGAAGGGTACCGTTCACCCGGTCCTCGACGACCTCGAAGACGCGATCTCCATGCTCGCGCTCGGGGAGGAGACCTTCCTCGGCGACGAGGTCGCCGTCGGGAGTGCCCACTACCACCGGGTCGTCTCCCTCAGCTCGGGCAACGCCCTCATCCGCCTCTACCTTACAGACATCACCGAGCGCAAGGAGCTCGAGGATCAGCTCTCCCGCCGGGTCTTCCGCGATGGGCTGACCGGCCTGCCCAACCGCGCCCTATTGATGAACCGCCTCGATCACGCCCTCGAACGTGCGCGGGGTACGGAGGAGGCGCGGCCGGACAGGGACCCGGCGCACGTCGCCGTCCTCTTCGTGGACCTCGACCGCTTCAAGGCGGTCAACGACTCCCTCGGACACGAGGCGGGCAACGACCTCCTGAAGGGGGTGGCCGGGCGTCTCGAAGGTGCCGTGCGCCCCGGGGACACGGTAGCGAGGCTCGCGGCGGACGAGTTCGTCGTAATACTGGAGGACGCCCCGGGCGTCGAGGAGGCGACACGCGCGGCGGACCGCCTCCTCGACGCCCTGCGTGAACCTTTCCTGCTCGACGGCAGGGAGACCTTCGTCACCGCGAGCATCGGTATCGCCCTGAGCGCGCTGCGGGGCCCCGGCCCGGGGGAGGAGGCGCCGGTGGACCTGCTGCGCGAGGCCGACGTTGCGATGTACAGCGCGAAGAGCACCGGTCGCCGCCGCGTGGTATACGAGGAAGAGATGGGGGCACGCGCCCTGGAACGCCTGCGCCTGGAGCACGATCTCCGGCGCGCGGTGGAGGACCCCGCCAGGGGTGGCTTCCAGCTCCACTACCAGCCCAAGCTCGATCTTGCCACCGGCGAGATCACGGGCATCGAGGCCCTGCTGCGTTGGCGCCACCATGAGCTCGGGAACGTCCCGCCCGCCGAGTTCGTGCCTGTGGCGGAAGAGATGGGGCTCATCGTACCACTAGGCGAATGGGTGTTGAGGGAGGCGTGCCGCTGCGCCCGGGAGTGGCGTGAGCTCCGCCCCTCGTCCCCACCCGTGGTGAGCGTCAACCTCTCCGGCAGACAGCTCCGGCAGGAAGACCTCGTGCAGCGCGTCGCCCGGATCCTCGAAGAAGAGGACCTCCCCCCGAACGTCCTCTCCCTGGAAATCACCGAAAGCCTCATAGTAGAGCACCTACTCGACAAGCTCCGGGACCTCAAATCCCTGGGCATCGGCCTGGAGATAGACGACTTCGGGACCGGCTACTCGAACTTCTCGTACCTGAGCAGGATGCCGATAGACGTGCTCAAGATCGACCGCTCCTTCTTGGGGGACCTGGCGGAGAACCCCGAGGCCCGCAAGGTCGTCGGGGGTATCGTGGATCTCGCTCGTCAGCTGAGCCTGCTCACCATCGCAGAGGGGATAGAAACAACGGACCAGCTCGACGCACTCAGGGCCCTGGGCTGCGAGCTGGGGCAGGGCTACCTCTTCTCGCGCCCCGTCCCCGCCGGGGAGATCCCGCCGCTCCTGGCCCCCGATCCCGGGACCGGGGAGCCCGGACCGCCCCCGTCGTAAACCCTACTCCCCGACGCCCCCCAGCGAGGGCTCCGCGGGCGCGCCCCCGATCTCCCCGGCGGAGAGATGAGCCCCGATCCTCCGATAGCGCTCGTAGCGGGCCTTGACGATCGCCTCGGGCTCGGAGTCGGAGAGCTTCGAGAGGGCGGCCTCGACGGCCCGGGCGACGGCTTCCGTCGCGGCTCCGGGCTCGTTGTGGGCCCCGCCCAGGGGTTCGGGGAGGATCTCGTCGATGATCCCGTGAGCCAGGAGGTCGTCCGCCGTGATCTTCATGGCCTCCGCGGCTTCGACGGCGCGCTTGGCGTCGCGGAAGATGATGGAGGCGCAGGCCTCGGGGGCGATGACGGAGAGGTACGAGTTCTCGAGCATCGCCACGTGGTCGGCGAGGCACATCGCGAGGGCGCCCCCGGAGCCGCCCTCCCCTATGACGACCGCGACGACCGGCACGGGGACCCTGGCGAGCTCCATGAGGTCGGCGGAGATGGCCCAGGCCTGCCCCCGCTCTTCGGCCCCCCGCCCGGCGAAGGCGCCGGGGGTGTCCACGAGGGCGACGATGGGGACGCCGAGGCGCTCGGCGAGGGCGTAGAGGCGCCCGGCCTTGCGGTAGCCCTCGGGGTGGGCCATCCCAAAGTTGCTCGCCACGCGCGTCTTCACGTCGGCGCCCTTGTCGTGGCCGAGCAGGACCACGGGATGGCCGCCTATGCGCGCGAGCCCGCCGCGCACCGCCGGGTCGTCCGCTCCGAGCCGGTCGCCGGAGAGCTCGTAGAAGTCGTCGGCGAGGGCGTCGCGGTAGGCGCGGAAGTTGGGCCGCTCGGGGTGGCGCGCCACCTGGACCCTCTGGTAGGGGGTCAGGTTCGTGTAGATGCGCTTCTTGGCGGCCTCCAGCGCGGCTTCGAGGCGCGAGATCTCCTCCTGCAACCCCTCGTTCGAGCCCGCGAGGCGGTGAAGCTCGGAGATCCGGGCCTCGAAGTCCTTGATCGGCTTCTCGAAGTCCAGGATCACGCGTCTCTCCCGACGGAAACGCCGCCAACCGAGATGCCCTTCACGAGAGCAGCCCCAGGAAGCGTTCGAGGTCGTTCTTGAGCGCGAGCCGGTGCACGATCCGGTCGACGAGCCCGTGCTCCTTCTGGAACTCCGCCGTCTGGAAACCCTCCGGCAGGCGCTCCTTGGTCGTGCTCTCGATGACCCGCGCCCCCGCGAAGCCGATCCTGGCCTTGGGCTCGGCGATCACGACGTCGGCGGCCGTCGCGAACGAGGCGGTTACCCCGCCGAAGGTCGGGTCGGCGAGGATGGAGACGTAGGGCATGGAGCCACTCATGTAGCGGCTGAGGGCCACGCTCGTCTTCGCCATCTGCATGAGGGAGTAGACGCCCTCGAACATCCTGGCCCCGCCCGAGGAGGAGACGACGACGAGCGGCAGCCCCTCGTCGTAGGCGAACTCCATGGTGCGCGAGATCCTCTCGCCAACGACGCTCCCCATCGAGCCCCCGATAAACCGGAAGTCCATCGCCGCGATCGCCACCCCGTGCCCGCCTATCCTCGCCGTGCCGCTGAGGACGGCGTCGTCGAGGCCGGTCTTCTTGCGCGCCGCGGCGAGCTTCTCCTCGTAACCCTCGAAGCCCATCGGGTCGCCGGCGAGCATGCCGTCGTCTCTCCCCTGGAACGAGCCCGCGTCGGCGAGCAGCCGCACGCGGTCGGGGGCGGAGAGGGGGTAGTGGAATTCGCAGTGCGGGCAGACGTTGAAGCGGCTGGCGAGGTCCTTCTCGTAGATCGGCTCCCCGCACGACTCGCACTTGGTGAAGACGCCGTCGGTCGAAGCGAGACCGCTCTCGGTGTCGGGCACCTGGGGTCCCTTTCCTCCCGACCGCGAGTACTCCCGCCGCTTGCTGATCCAGGCTCTGATGCTACCCCTCCGTCCCGGCTCCACGGTCCAACGCCGCCCGCAGCTCGCGCAGCCACGCGCCGGCCGCCTCCGGGCCGCCGTCGGCGACGATCTGCATGAGCTTGCTGCCCACGATCACGCCCTGCGCCCCGGCCTCCGCCGCCTCGACCGCGGCCTCCGGCGTCGAGATACCGAAGCCCAGGGCGGCCGGCACCGAGAACTTCTGCCGTACCCTCCGGAGAAGCTCTACCGCCCCTTGCGGCAGCACCTCCCGCGCCCCCGTGACCCCCGCCACGGAGACGCAGTACACGAAGCCCGAGGCGGCCTCGGCCGCCTTCTCCAGGCGCGCGTCCCTCGTCGTCGGCGCGACGAGCGGGCAGATCGCAACGCCCTTCTCCCCGGCCATCTCGCGGAACGCCACGGCCTCGTCGATGGGGAGGTCCGGGATCACGAGCCCCGAAACCCCCGTCCCCGCCGCCTCGCTCAAGAACTCCTCAGCCCCGCGCGCGAAGATGTTGTTGTAGTAGACGAGCAGCACGACCGGCGCGCGCCCCGAGAACCGGCTAGCGAACTCGAAGCAGTAGCCGAGATCCGCGCCGTTCTCCAAAGCCCGGTTCGTCGTGTTCTGAATCGTGGGTCCGTCGGCCAGGGGGTCCGAGAACGGCACCCCGATCTCGACGACGTCCGCACCGGCCTCGAGGTAGGCCTCCCCCACTTCGTACGCCCCCTCCAGCGTCGGATACCCCGCCGTCAGGTACGGTATGAGCGCGGTCCGCCCCTCCGCGAACGCCGCGCGAAGCCCCTCCGCCGGGGAGACCGCCCGGGCCTGCCCCTCGGTCCTCCCGCTACTCATCACCCGACGCTTCTTCCGCCTCCCTGGCGTCGATGCCGAGGTGCTCGGCCACGACCCCGATGTCCTTATCCCCGCGCCCGGACATGTTGACGACCATGTTCATGCCGGGCCCGAGCTCCTTCGCGAGCCCCTCGGCGTAGGAGATGGCGTGCGCCGACTCCAGCGCCGGGATGATGCCCTCCAGGCGAGAGCAGGAGAGGAAAGCCTCCAGAGCCTCCTCGTCCGTAACGCTCACGTACTCGACGAGGCCCTCGTCCTTGAGGTAGGCATGCTCGGGGCCGACGGAGGGGTAGTCGAGGCCCGCGGAGATGGAGTGGGCCTCCCGGATCTGCCCATCCGCCGTCTGCAGCACGTAGCTCAAGGAGCCGTGCAGCACCCCCGGCGCCCCGCCGGTCAGAGACGCCCCGTGCTCGCCCGTCTCCAGGCCACGACCCGCCGCCTCGACGCCAACCAGCCTGACCCCCTCGCGCCCGACGAACGGGTGGAAGATGCCGATGGCGTTCGAGCCGCCACCGACGCACGCGACGACCGCATCCGGGTCGCCGCCGAGACGCTCCCGTGCCTGGGCCTCGGTCTCGCGCCCGATCACGGCTTGCAGGTCCCGCACGATGCGCGGGTACGGCGCCGGTCCCGCCACCGTCCCGATGATGTAGTGTGTGTCCTCGACGTTCGTGACCCAGTCCCGGATCGCCTCGTTGAGCGCGGCCTTTAACGTCCCCGAGCCGCTCGTCACGGGCCGCACCTCCGCCCCGAGGAGCTTCATCCTCAGGACGTTGGGGGCCTGGCGTCGAGTGTCCTCCTCGCCCATGTACACGACGCATTCCTTGCCGTAGAGCGCGGCTACGGTCGCGGTCGCGACCCCGTGCTGGCCCGCCCCAGTCTCGGCAATGATGCGGCTCTTGCCCATGCGGTCGGCCAGCAGGATCTGACCGAGGGCGTTGTTGATCTTGTGCGCCCCCGTGTGCGCGAGATCCTCGCGCTTGAACCACACGTTCGCCCCGCCCCACTTGCGGGTAAGCCGCTCGGCGAACATAAAGGGCGTCGCCCTCCCGACGAAGTCCCGCGAGAGCCCTTCGAGCTCCTCCACGAACTCCGGGTCCCCCTTGTACCTTTCGTACGCCTCCTCGAGCTCCTCGAGGGCGTGAATAAGGGTCTCGGGTACGTAGCGGCCACCGAAGGAGCCGAAGTAGCCGGTCTTGTCAGTTTCTTGCTGCAAAGATGAACCTCCGGACCCGCTCCCTGTCCTTCTTGCCGGGCGCACTCTCCAGAGAGCTCGAGGCGTCCACCCCGTACGGCTCGAAGAGCCGGATCGCCTCGCCGACGTTCTCCGGCCGAAGCCCCCCGGAAACGAGGATGTTACCATGACCCTTCAGCGATTTCGCCAGCCCCCAGTCGAACGTTTCACCGGTCCCCCCGCGCGCCTTCTCGCTGTACGCGTCCAGCAGAAACAGATCCGCCTCGTACCGATCCAACACCGCGAGCGAGCCCTCGTCCCGGACCCTGAGCGCCTTTATGACTTTGACGCCCCGATCCCTCAACCAGGTTACAGCTTCGGGCCCCTCATCTCCATGAAGCTGCACATAATCGAGCCCTACGGCCTCCGCGATCCGGAGCACCTCCTCCGGCTCCTCGTTCACGAACACCCCAACCTTCAGCACACCCTCCGGCAGCGCCTCCGCCACCTCCCGCGCCTCCTCGACGCCGATCTGCCTCGGACTCTGGGCAAAAACGAGCCCCAACGCATCGGCGCCGGACTCCGCCGCCGCCCAAGCATCCCCAACGTTGGTTATGCCGCATACCTTTACCTTGACCATAGCCAAAAGATTGTACTCTCTACGCCCGACGCGACGAACCGTCCAGCCCGTGCCACGAGCAAAACTTTCGGCCGCCTCTTCGCCCGGCTCGAAAGGTCCGCCCGATCATCAGGGACAAGGCGCGGGATCGTCGTCCGGCGGGACTCCTCCCGTCACGAGGCGTCTGAGCAGGCCCCGCAAGACCCGTCGCTCCTCGTCGTCGAGGTCGGCCAGCACCCTGTCTTCTACGTCCGTTACCATCCCCTCGGCACGCGCCAGAAGCTCCCTGCCGGCGTCCGTCGGTTCCACGATCCGCGCCCGCCGGTCCCCGGGGTCGGGCTTGCGCTCCACGAGCCCCCTTCCCTCCAGCGAGTCCAGGGCCACCACCATCGTCGATTTGTCGAGCCTCACGGCCTGCGACAGCGCGAGCTGCGTCCGTGGCGCCCCCGCGCCAACCGCCCGCTCCGCCGCGATAAGCACCGCGTAGTCCCGCAGGTTCAAGCCCAGAGACGCCAGCAGGCTCTCCGTCAAAGCTGTCCCGATTGCGTGGGCGGCCCTCGACATCAGCCAACCCATGTGCTCCTCGAGCGGACGTGGCACGAACTCTCCCCGCTCGACGCTCTCCTTCGCCGAATCTGCCATACCGGCAGTATAGCAGTTTTATTCTTTCTCAAAATAGTCTTGACATAGATTATCTGTAGAGATACTGTGTTGCTCGTAACGAAGGAGAAAGGAAGGGAAACATGGAGAGCGTACAGAACTCCCCCCTGAGTAAGGGGCACATCACCCCGAGCCGGTTGTTGTGGGCGGCGCCGCTCACCGCGTTGGCCGCCGCGTTGGCGAACGCCCTCGTCTACCTTATTGCCGGGGTTGTAGGGGCCATACCATCCGACTTTGTCATCCCCGGCCCGGGTACGCCGTTGACCCTCGGCATGGTCGTGGGTAGCACCGTCGTGCCCGCGCTTCTGGCCGGCGTCGTCTTCGCGCTGCTGGGGCGGTTCACGAGGCGGCCGGTCAGGAACTTCGTCGTCCTGGCGGCGGTGCTGTTGGTGCTCTCCTTCGTCACGCCGTTGACCATCCCCGGGGCGCCACTCTCGATGGTACTGGCGCTGGAGCTGATGCACGTCGTGGCCGCCGTCGTGATCGTAGGCGGGTTGACGACGCTTGCGCGGCGGAGGTAGATCGATGGCCTCTTTCTCCGAGGCGGAGCTCGGGTACCTTTCGGGGGAGAAGCGGCTGGGACGGCTCGCGACCGTGGACTCCGACGGGATGCCGCACGTGGTGCCGGTCGGGTGGCGCTACAACCCAGAGACGGGCACGATCGACGTCTCGGGCCGAAACTTCGCCGCCACGAAGAAGTTTCGCAACGTCAAGGCAAACCCGAGAGCGGCGTTCGTGGTCGACGACGTCCTGCCCCCCTGGAAGCCCCGCTCGGTGATGGTTCGGGGTGACGCCCGGGCTATCGAGAACTCCGACGGCGGGGCGCTGATTCGTATCATCCCGGAGAAGATAACCTCCTGGGGTTTA
>JADDPR010000208.1 GCA_016781775.1 Rubrobacter sp.
CGATCTGGCAGACAACGTCGGCCTTCGGTCCGATGAGCGGTTCATGGCTACGATCCATGCAGGAAAGGAAGAGGATTTAATGGAGAAGAACACGCCGGCGCTCACGCGAACCTCCGGAACGGCGCGAGGAGCGGTCAAGCTCGCGATGGCGGCCGTGGTCGTGACGCTGACACCTATCGTGTTGACGCAGCGTGCCGACGCGCAGGAGTCGTTCGCCGCGGACAGCGACGGCGACGTGCCCGTCTACAACGTCTGCTTCGCGGGCTCCGAGGTGGGCTACTACAGCTGGTACAACGACGGCTACACCACCTACGGCGAGATCTCCATCGACACCTGCCTCCTGGACAGCTACGGGGCGGGACCGGCCGACTACGATCGCGTGTTGGCACACGAGCAGGGCCACGCCGCGGGCTTCGGCCACAGCAGCGACCCCAACAGCATCATGTACCCGTACACCTACTTCTCCCAGGGCGGGGAGCAGTACGAGGAGCCGGAGGCCGAGCAGTACGAGGAGCCGGAGGCCGAGCAGTACGAGGAGCCGGAGACCGAACAGCCGACGCCCGAGGACGAGCAGTACGCCCTGGATCTCACCTCGGAGGTCCAGCAGTACGACCCGGAGCAAGAAGCCGACGCCGAGCAGGCGCCGGCGGTCCGGGAGGCGCCCCGCGAAGAACGGCCGCCGGTGCGCGCCGACGACCGGGCCGGGGAGAGGAAGAAGTCCGAGGATAAGAGGAAGGCCAAGGACAAGAGGAAGGCCGAAGAGCGCAAGAGGGCCGAAGAGCGCAAGAGGGCCGAAGAGCGCAAGAAGGCCGAGGAACGGGACGCGGCCGTGGACCGGGTGCGGGTGGAGGCCGCGGCGCTGGCCGAAGCCGTAGACGCCACCGACGCCTTGACCGAGGAGGAGCCCCGGGAGCGGGCCGAGACCCTGGCCCAAACGCTCGAAGAGGGCGACGCGAAAGACGGGCCCCTCGCCGAGGCGAGGACGGAGGCAAACGATATGGTCGAGTCGCTGACCACGATCGGCGAGCAGGCCGACGCTCCAGCGCGGGACCGGGCGCAGGCCGTTTCCGAGACGCGGCAGAAGGCAGAGGCGCTCGCCGGGGCGCTCGACCGCGCGGGAGACGATGCCCGGAGCGACGCCCACGCCAAGGACCTCGACGAGGCGAGCGCGGCCGTGCGGGCCGTGGCCTCGGAGTTCGCCAGGGCAGAGACGGAGATCAAGGACCAGGAGACCGAGGCTCAGGACACGAGCGGGCAGCCGGCAGAGGGCCAGAGCACGGACGGAGAGGACAAGGAGCAGGGGTTCTTCGCCCGGATCAGGGAGTTCTTCGCGCGTACCTTCGTGTAGAGCACCGGGGAACGGCTGGCGGAGCGGGTACGGAGGGACGTCCCTCGGGATGATTTTCGTTAGGATCGGGTATCGGGTATACGATCCCGAATCGAGGAGTGAGGATGACGCCGAATCTCGAAACTTTACCTATGGGCGAGGACGCCCCGCGCGTGGTGCACGCCGTCGTGGAGGTCCCGGTGGGGAGTCGCAACAAGTACGAGTACGAAGAGAAGCTCGGCGCCGTGATGCTCGACCGGGTGCTCCCGGGCTCGTTGCGCTACCCGGCGGACTACGGGTTCATACCGTCGACCGAGACCGAGCGCGGCGACGCCCTCGACGTCTTCGTAGCCGCCTACGATGCCGTCTTCCCCGGCTGCGTGGTCCGGGTTCGGCCCGTCGGGGCGCTGGAGACTTCGGACTCGAACGGACACGAGTTCAACATCTTCGCCGTCCCCGTGGACGATCCGCGCTTCGCCGGCATCGAGTCCCTGGACGACCTCCCGGGCCAGAGCCTGCGCGAGATCGAGCAGTTCTACTCGACTTACAAAAAGCTCGAAGGAGACGACGGGGTGGAGATTCTGGGCTGGCGCTCCGCGGAGGAGGCGCAGGAGATCATCACCCAATGCGCGCTCTAGGCCATCGTTCAGGTCCAGAAGAGAGGCAGGAACCCCGGTACCCGTAACCCCAATCACCTTGGCCCCGCAAGCAGGGAAATCCTGGTGCAGGTCGGGTGACGTTTGGGGGCCACCGGGGGGGCGGAAGTAGCGCTTGGCGGGCGCTGTGCCGGGGTAGAAGGGGCGTCGTCCCCGCCGTGGGCGGTGATCTACGCTCCTTGCGGTATGCTGGTCCTGCTCGCCCTCTTGGCGTTCGTTGCGCATCTCCCTGAAGGTTTCCTGCCGCTGAGGCGGGTGGGAACCATAGGGACCGGACAGGGAGGTTTTGCGGTTATCTTGGGCTCCAGCGGTACTACGACGAGGCGGGTTCCTTACTTGCGCGGAACCTTTCCCTTCGGCTGCGCGAAGGAGATGCGCGCCGACCCTTTGAGCCTTCTGCTCAGGGCGCGCGCCTCCCTCGGCGACCTCGTGAAGATGCACCTCGGGCCCTACCCCATATACATGCTCTTCCGCCCGGAGCACGTCGAGCACGTGCTGCAGAAAAACCCCGCCAACTACCTCAAGGACGGATACGAACACGTCGAGCCCATGGTCGGCCGGGGGCTGATCTCGAGCGAGGGGGAGCACTGGCGCAAGCAGCGGCGCCTGATCCAGCCGGCCTTCCACAAGAAACGCCTCGAGGGGATGGCTCGAACCATGACGGACGCGACCGCGACCATGCTCGACCGCTGGCGCGAGCGCCTGCGCGGTGGCTCCGGGGGCGAGGTCCTGGACGCGAACATGGAGATGTCCCGCCTGACGCTCGAGATCGTGGGCCGCACGCTCTTCGGCTCCGCCCTCGGCGGGGAGGCGAACCGGGGCGAAGAAGCCCTCTCGCTCGTGTTCCGGCTCGGCTTCGATAGGGCTGGCAGGTTCCTCCAGATCCCCTTCGGCGTCCCTACCCCCAAAAACCTCCGCTACCGCAAGGGCATCCGCGACATGGACGAGATTGTCCATTCGATGTTGAGGGCTCGCCGCCAGGCCGCCCCCCGGGGAGAGGAAGACCCGGCAGGCGGCGACCTTCTCGACATGCTCCTCGCGGCCCACGAGATCGGGGACGGCATCACCGAGAAGCAGCTCAGGGACGAGGTGCTGACCATCATGGGGGCCGGCTACGAGACGACCGCCAGGGCCCTCTGCTGGACGTTCTACCTTCTGGACGGCCACCCGGAGGCCGCACGCTCGCTGCGCGACGAGCTCGAAGGAGTCCTGGGCGGACGCGCGCCCACCGTCGAGGACCTGCCCCGCCTCCCCTACACCAGGATGGTCCTCCAGGAATCCATGCGCCTCTTCCCGCCGGTCTGGGGCCTCTCCCGGCGCCTCAAGGAGGCCGACGAGGTCGGGGGCGCCCGCATCCCGAAGGGCAATCGTGTCATCATCAGCCCCTACGTAACCCACCGCCACCCCGACCTGTGGCCGAACCCCGAGAGGTTCGACCCGGAGCGCTTCCGCACCGCCACGCTGATGGATCGCCCCCCGCGAGGGATGCCGCGCTACGCCTACTTCCCGTTCAGCGGCGGTCCCCGCCAGTGCGTGGGCGTCAACTTCGCCGCCATGGAAGCCACCCTCGTGCTCGCCACGGTAGCCCAGTCCTTCGAGCTCTCCGTAGTCCCCGGCCACTCCGTAAAACCCGAACCGAGCTTCACCCTAAGGCCCGGCAACGGCCTACCGGTGAGGCTGCGCGAGATCGCGTAGGTATCCACGCAACCCGACCGGGCCACCGGACGGCCGTCGGGAGCCGGACCCCGCTCCCCGAAAGCCTCGGGGCACCTACGACGAACCCTTCCGCTTGTCCGAGCGTGATACGC
>JADDPR010000113.1 GCA_016781775.1 Rubrobacter sp.
AGCCCGGCCTCAGCTCGCGCACCCGCCGGAGTGCCTCCTCCGCCCCGAGGCCCTCGCTGCTCGCCAGGAGGTAGCAGGCCAGCACCGTGCCCGTGCGCCCCAGCCCGCCCCCGCAGTGGACCGCCGCCGTCTCGTCCGACGCCAGGGCCTCGCGGATCGCCCCCACGGCGCGCTCGATTAGTTCCAGAGAGGGTGCGGCGAAGTCCTTTACGGGCAGGTGCACCTCCCTGAGGCCGTGCCGTTCGAGGCGGACCGGGTCGTGGGGCCGCTCGTGCAGGTTTACCAGGAGCCGCACGCCGCTACCCGAGAGTGCGGCCAAAGACCGCTCCGCACGCGGGTAGGCGCAGCCGAGCACGCCGGGCGCTACCCACCCTCCCCTGTCGGTCAGGCGCAGGAGCATGCGCAGGCCCACCCGCGCCCGCGCCAGGCGGGCCGAGCGGCCCATCCGTAGGTGTCCCCCGTCTCGACCCCGATCTTTCACCGCCCCCACCGTACCGCCCGACCGCTCCGGCGACAAGTTGTCCCATCAGCCTCGGTGCATACCCGGGTAAAGGGTTAGCGGCGAGATGTGTCACATAAACGTCCACGATGCGGTCTTCTCCGGAGCGCCCTACGAGGGTAGCTCCCCCGGTAAAGCGACACTTTCGACCACTTGGATCGACGGGGCAATTTAGGCGCCCCGTCGATCCGGGCTGGGGGAACGAGTGTCCGCGTTCCTACCGCTGCTGCTCGAAGAACCTCATCATTTCGGCCGAGGCATCGGGGCCCTTGGGGTCGGTGTACGAGCCGGGACGTCCCCCTCCGGACCAGGCGTGTCCGAGGCCGTGGACGGTCCAGTGCTCGACGACGGGGTGGCCGTCGGCGTTCTGGTGGGTGGAGCGGGTGTAGGAGTACCCGTCCGGCACCTGTCCCTGCCTTACCTTGATGGGCGCGCCAGTCCTGCCGGCGGGTTGCGCGGACAGGAAGTGGGAGATCACGGCCCCGGCATTGCGCGGGTGGACGGTGCTGTCGCGGTCGCCGTGGAAGACGATCAGGGGCACGGTGCTCTCCGGTGCTCCCCCTGCGGTGGCGTTCGAGGGTTGCGTTCCCATCGGGCCCATGCCGCCGTTCATGGCGGAGAGGGCCGAGGGGAGGTCGCGGGCGGCGCCGGGGGCGAGGCCGGAGTGAACGCCGACCGCGGCGTAGAGGTCGGGGTAGGCGGAGCCCATGATCGCGGCCATCGCGCCGCCGGCGGACATCCCGGCGACGTACACGCGGTCGGGCGCGACGTTGTACTCGCCGAGGACCTCGCAAGTGATCCCCGCGATGATGGAGGGCTCACCCCGACCGCGCTCCTGATCGCTCCCCTTGAACCAGTTCCAGCACCGCGAGCTGTTGGCGCCGCCGGCCTGGGCGGGGTAGGCGACCAGGAAGGTACGTTCCTCCGCGAGCGCGTTCATGCGGGTCCCGGCCGCGAAGTCGTTCGGGTCCTGCGTGCAGCCGTGGAGCATGACGACGAGCGGCACCTCCTTGTGCCCGTCGTAGCCGCTGGGAACGTACAACTTATACGCCCGCGTACCGGCCGCGTTCGTGTACGATCGCTCGTCGAACCGTGCCCCGTCCGGAACGGAAGGACCCGTGGTTGAGGTGCGAAGACCCCCGATGTCGGGCATGTCGGGGAGACGAAGAATGCGTCCAACATCGGGATTCTTGCGGCGGAAGGTGCGCTCGGCCGGACGAGGATTGCGCGGCTCCGTCGCGGGGCGCAGGGGCACCTCGATGGCCTGACCCATCGCTGCGTGGGGTCCGAAGTTGCCACTCGACTCCCCGGGGGCCATGGTCGAGACGCCGCCGAGGGCGCGCTGGATGGCGGCGGTGGCGTCCATAGGCCGCCCTTCCTGTACGAGGCGCATGGCCTCCGCCATCGTGTCCTGCATCGTGTTGCTCATATTCGTCCTTTCCTCTGCTTCAGGTTGATTGGATTCTGTCGGCCAGGGCCGCCTTCACGGACGAACTCGCCCGGAAAGCGCCCAGCACGGCGACGGACCGGATCGTGTCCAGGGCCAACTCCGGGGTGACGTCTTCGGCGATGCTCGCCAGACCGAGCACACGGATCTCCAGCATCTCGCCCGCCTCGCGGACGGCCTCCAGGTCAAGCCGAGAGTAGTGCTGCAACCCAAGCACCAACTCCTTGCGGACCACGGTCTGCCGAACCGCTTCGGCGTGCGTGTTGAGCTGGTTGCGTATCGCCGTTCGAATGAAATCGGTCCGGTTCTGGTAGAAGCCCTCGCGCACCAGCAGGTCGATCTGACCCAGGTCCACGGGGGGCATGTTGATCGTGATCTTCTCCAACTCGCTCGTAGCCACAGCCCTAGTCCTCGCTCGAACATCCGTACACCATCCACACGGATGTTAGCACAGCGATCTCGTCCTGTGTCAAGGGCGAAAATTTTCGGGTTCGTGCTGGTGATGGCGTGTCGGATCCTTCAGTGGTGTCGGGCGCTTGCCGATCAGTCGGGTGTGGATGGGTAAGGGACGGGGGATGATTAGGCGGGAGTTCGTGTTCGACCTCTCGGGAGACCCCTGGGCCGGGCGTGCACTACGCTTCGTCTCCCGTTAGTGTTTCATTGCGCGCCTGGCGAGGGCTTCGTCTCGGGTGGACGCGGGTTCGGTTCTAGGGCGGCACCCGGAGGGATTCGAGGAGAGGAAGATGACGGTGGACGGGTACACGGTGGGGGTCGAGGAGGAGTATCAGGTGGTCGACCCGCAGACGCGGGAGCTGCGGTCGCAGGGCGGGCGGGTGGTCGAGGGGGCGCGGCGGGAGATAGGGGAGGGGGACGTTACGGCCGAGCTTATGGAGTCGCAGGTGGAGACCGTGAGTTCCGTGTGCCGGTCGCTCGCCGAGGTACGGTCCGAGCTCGTGCGGCTCAGGCGCGTGGTGATCCGGGCGGCGGGGGAGGGGGCACGTATCGTCGCGGCGAGCACCCACCCCTTCTCTCACTGGCGCGAGCAGGTGGTCACGCCGAAGGAGCGCTATCGGGTCTTGATAGAGGCTTATCAGCAGCTTGCCCAGGAGCAGCTCGTCTTCGGGTTTCACGTGCACGTCGGGATCAAGGACCGAGAATCCGCCGTGCGGGTGATGAATCGTCTTCGGGTCTGGCTCGCGTCGCTGCTCGCCCTGTCGGCAAACTCGCCGTTCTGGCTGGGCGAGGACTCCGGCTACGCGAGCTACCGGACTCAGGTCTGGGGAAGGTTTCCGGTCTCGGGGCCGCCCGGGATCTTCGCCTCGCGCGCGGAGCACGACGCGCTCATCGAGGCGCTAGTCCGTACCGAGACCGTCGAGGACGCCACCAAGGTCTACTGGGACGCTCGCCTCCCCGAGAAGACCGAGACGATCGAGATCCGCGTCGCCGACGTTTGTTCTACGATCGACGAGGCGGTGATGCTCGCCGGACTCTCCCGCGCTCTTGTCCGCTCGTGCTTCGAGCGGGACGGGCGCGAGGAACCGTACCCGACGGCGCGTCCGGAGATCCTTCGGGCGGCGCATTGGCGGGCGTCGCGGTACGGGCTGGAGGGGGAGCTGATCGACGTCGAGGAGGAGCGCGTGGTCCCGGCGGGGTACGCCATCCAAAAGCTTCTCGACTTCGCCCGTCCCTCCCTCGAGGAGATCGGCGACTGGGACGAGGTCTCGGATCTCGTCCGCGGTACCCTAGAGCACGGCAACGGCGCGACCCGCCAGCGCGCCGTCTACAAACGAAGCGGAGACTTCGGGTCCGTCGTCGACATGCTCATCGAGGAGACCGCCCGGGGCAC
>JADDPR010000287.1 GCA_016781775.1 Rubrobacter sp.
GATGGACGTAAAGCCCATCGCAAAACTCCTCCTGGTTAAAATGCAAGCTAAGTAGAACGGGGATCTCAAACTGGCGGTGGTAACGAACAAGGCCAAGGTGCTCTCGCTGACCCGCAGGCTCGTGGGGTACAGGTCGTACACGCCTGCTTCGGCCGAGTCGACGATGGACTTCGTGAACGGGTGGTTCGAGGCGCGGGGGCTGGAGACGACCCGGTACAGGGGGGCCGGCCTGAACGGGGAGCTCTCCTCGCTCGTGGCGCGGGTGGGATCGGGGAGCCCGAAGATACTGCTGCACGCGCACGCGGACGTCGTCCCCGGGAACGAGGACCAGTTCGACCCGCGCGAGGAGGGGGACGAGCTCTACGGCCGCGGGGTCTACGACATGAAGGGCGCTCTGGCGGCGATGATGTACGCCGTCGAGGACCTTCACGTCATGGGTTGCGACTGCACGGTCGAGTTGCTTATCGTGCCGGACGAGGAGCGGGAGTACGGGGGGCCGACGGGGGCGGAGGTCCTGATCCAGAACGGCCACAAGGGCGACTTCCTTATCACCGGGGAGCCGACGGACTTCCACATCGGCGTGCAGGCGAAGGGTGTGTTGGACCTGCGCGTGATGCTGCAGGGCAAGAGCGCCCACGGCTCTCGGCCTTGGCTCGGAAAGAACGCGGTCCTTCTGGCTTACGAGCACTACAAGCGGCTGCTGGACCTGCCGTTCGCGAGCGAGCGAAGCGAGCTCTTTCCGTATCCGAGCATCAACATGGCCCGGATCATCGGCGGGGACGTCATAAACCGGGTACCGGATCGGGCAACCTACGATCTGGATATCCGCTACCTCCCGGAGCAGGATCCGCGGGAGATCACGCGCCAGGTCCGCTCCATAGGCCTGCCCGCCGAGATCGAGGTGCTGTTCTCGCGCGAGCCGACGTACGTCTCGCGCCGCAATCCTTTCGTGAAGGCCCTGCGCGAGGTCGCCTCCCGCCACTTCCACGGGAATCCCGTGAGCGTCGGGCGCCACGGCGCCTCGGATATCGTCTACTTCCAGCGCGCCGGTATCCCGGGGGTGGAGTTCGGGCCAATCGGCGGCGGGCACCATGGGCCGAGGGAGTATGTGGTCTCGTCGTCCCTGGAGACCTACCGTCAGATGCTCGTGCAGTTTGTACAGATTTTGGGGGCCAACGGCTCCGCCGTCGGAAAGAGCAAGCTTTAAGCGCCATTTGCTACCGTTAGCAGCGTCTTGCAAGATCCCTGTAGCGCGAGTATATTTTGCGTACAGGTTTTCGGAACACTTTTCGTGGGAAGAGAGGCATACTTGTCACTAGCTCTGTTGCAAGGTGGGACCCAAGAGATAGGGTACGGCACCTTGTATGTATATGTAGGGCTATTCCTCCTGATGGTGACCGGCTTCGTGGCGACCACGCTGGTCCTCGCCCGGCTTATCTCTCCGAGCCGTCGTGGGGCGAAGGTCAAACGGGCCGCTTACGAGACGGGCGAGATGACCGTTACGGACCCGTGGCGGCCGTTTCCGGTACGGTATTACGTTTTCGCTCTACTGTTCTTGATCTTCGACGTCGAGGCAGCTTTCCTGTATCCCTGGGCCGTTATTTACAAAGACCTGGGGATTTATGGCTTTGTGGAGATGACTATTTTCGTGCTTATCCTGGGCGTGGGGCTTGCTTATGCCTGGAAGAAGGGGGCCCTCAAGTGGGTTTGATGCAGAGATTTAACGAGCCGAACGTCTTGACGACGAGTTCGGACAAGCTTTTCAACTGGGCAAGGAAGAATTCGTTGTGGCCCTTGCAGTTCGGGCTGGCGTGCTGCGCGATCGAGATGATGTCCACCGGAATGGCGCACAACGACCTCGACCGCTTCGGGGCCGGGTTCTTCTCGGCGAGCCCCCGGCAGGCCGACGTGATGATCGTCTCGGGCACCGTTTCGACGAAGATGGCCGAGCGGATGACGCGCCTCTACGAGCAGATGCCCGAGCCGAAGTGGGTGATCGCGATGGGCGCCTGCGCCATCTCGGGCGGCCCGTTCCTCGACGGTTACTCCGTCCTCATGGGGGCGGACAGGGTCATCCCGGTCGACGTCTACGTCCCCGGGTGCCCGCCGAGCCCGGAGGCTCTGATCTTCGGGATCATGACGCTGCAGAAGAAGATAGAGCGGGACCAGCAGGTCGGCTACGAGAAGCCGAGGCCCGCGCTCGTCACCGAGGACGGGGAGTTTCTCGAGTACCTCCCCGAGCGGGAGTACACGAACGTCTCGGAGGGCAAGGCCCCCCGGTTCGAGGGGATAAAGCCTCTCGATCGCACCTACGTCTTCGAGCGCAAGGGGATGCCGCCCGCCTCCCAGACGGACGTCGGTTGGATCCCGGCCGAGGTCAAGAAGAAGCTCAAGGAAGCGCAGAAGGCAGAGAAGGCCGCGGCGGCTGAAGCGCAGAAGAACGGCTCGCCCGAGGAGCCCGCCGACCCCAGGGGGACCGCTTAAATTGGCCGTCACGCTCCCCGAGGGAAACCTGAACGAGCGTCTGGAGCGTTACCTCGAGGGGTTTCGGAACAGGCACGGGCTCGAGGAGTCCGAGATCGAGGGCAACCTGGTGCGGCTCGTGATCGAGCCTGCGGTGCTGCGCTCGGTCCTGACGACGGCCCGCGAGCGGCTCGGCATCCTGCACCTCTCGTTCATCACCGTGGTGGACCGGATGGGCTCTTTCGAGATCACCTACGAGCTTCTGGACCTAAGGGGCGCGCAGGTGCGGGTGAGGACGACGGTGATCGGCGAGGAGCCGGTGGTGGACTCCGTCACGAAGGTCTACCCGACGGCGAACTGGCACGAGCGGGAGGCCTACGACATGTTCGGGATCGCCTTCAAGGGGCACCCCGACCTCAGGCGGCTCTACATGTGGCAGGACCACTTCGACCACCACCCGCTGTTGAAGAGCTTCGAGATCAGCACGAAGCGCACCTTCGAGAACTTGAGGTAAAGGGATGCTTAGCGAAGAACGCCGCACCGAGGAAGTAACCTTAGGCAACCGGTTGAGCGGCCGTCTTGCGAACCCGGACGTGAGGGACGAGTTCGGCCTGGAGACGCTGGACATGAACATGGGCCCGCAGCACCCCGCGATGCACGGCCTGCTCAGGCTCATACTGGAGCTCGACGGGGAGACGGTGGTGCGGTGCGACCCCGTGATGGGGTACCTGCACCGCAGCAAAGAGAAGATCTCCGAGAACCGGATGTACCCTGCGGTCATCCCGATCACGGACCGCATCGACTACATGAACAACATGGCCATGGAGTACGGTTACTGCCTGGCGGTAGAGAAACTCTTGGACGTGGAACTGCCGCCGCGGGCGGACGCCCTTAGGGCGCTGATGAACGAGTTCAGCCGCATCATGAGCCACATCCCCTCCATAGGCTTCCTCATGCTGGAGCTTGGGGCGTTCACCCCGATCCTGTACGCGTTCCGGGAACGGGAGCGCATACAGGGGATCATGGAAGAGGTGACCGGCGCCAGGATGATGTTCCACTACATCCGCATCGGGGGCGTCAAGGCCGACCTCCCCGAGGGGATGCCCGAGAAGATGTGGGAGTACATCGAGGGGCTGGAGAGCCGCTTCGACAACGACTTCGTGGACCTCATCGAGGGGAACGAGATCTTTATCGCCAGGACGCGCGGCGTCGGCAGGATGACGCCGGAGAAGGCGCTCGAGATGGGCCTCACCGGGGTGCCGCTTAGGTGCACCGGGGTGGAGTTCGACGTGCGCAAGCACTACCCCTACGGCTGGT
>JADDPR010000263.1:0-9518 GCA_016781775.1 Rubrobacter sp.
GGTGCCCACGTTCAGGTGCGGCTTGTTCCTCTCGAACCTTCCCTTTGCCATTCTGTACCTCTCTTTCTTACTGCTACTGATCTGTAACGGAAGTGGTAGCGGTGGCAGGACTCGAACCTGCGACACGCGGATTATGATTCCGCTGCTCTAACCGACTGAGCTACACCGCCACGCCTTATGTAGGGGACCCGGCCGCGGCCTCGCCTCCGCGACCCGATCCCAGAGCTCCCGATCGGATTTGAACCGATGACCCCTTCCTTACCATGGAAGTGCTCTGCCACTGAGCTACGGGAGCATATTCCTTTGTACCGTGGGGGCGGGAGGATTCGAACCTCCGTAGGCTAAGCCGGCAGGTTTACAGCCTGCTCCCTTTGGCCGCTCGGGCACACCCCCGCGCACGCCCGAGTAAAGCTACCTCACGGCGCTTGCGTATAGTAGCAAACGCGGACGAGTTTTCAACGGTCGCCCCGCTACGCCGCGCCTACCCCTACCGGCTCACATCCCCAGGACATATGCAGAAGCCCAGACCAGCAACAAGCCGAGCACGATGCTGGTTACGATCAGCGTCGCCCCCGATTTCGCCCCCCGCTCCGGTCGCCGTCTACGGAGCTCCGTTCTGGTAAACGCTCGCGGGAATAGGAGCATGAAGCCCACGACTATGGTCGGAGCGATCAGGTTGCCGAAGAGGAACGCGAAGAACTCCAAAGTGAGGAACTCGTCCGTCGCGACGAAGGAGCTGATGCTCGCGACCAAGCCCACGAACAGAAAAACAGCGATAGCCCCGACGCGTACCCTGGTACTTTCCCTCACGCCTTCCCCCAAGGCCGCCCGCATGACCGTCGTCACATAGAGCCTGAGAAGGGATTCGAACCCCCGACCTGCCGCTTACAAGGCGGCTGCTCTACCACTGAGCTACTCAGGCTTGGGCGGCCTCCGGCGGCCGCTATCAGCGGTCAGCCTTCGGCTATCAGCCTTGCAGCCGCCTACCGGCGCCTGCAAAACCGACCTACGGCATTCTAGCAAAGGCTCTCACACTACAGCTTCTAAGGAGGCCGCCGTGCACGCTCCGACCGTTCTAGCTGAGGGGGCCGGTGGCTGACAGCCCAAAAGCTACTCCCGGCCCTCCGCCTCCCGGCGTATCTTCTCGAGGTCGTGGAGCACCTCTGGGGAGAGGCGGTCGGCGACGCGGGCGCGGAAGGGGGTGTTGGGGTTTCGGGTGACGACGGGGAGCTCGTCCAGGAGAGCCTCGAACTCGCGTGGGACGGCGCGGGCGGCGCCGCCGGCGAGGGCGGCTCGCTGGAGGGCGAAGTCCCCGGAGCAGACCGTGGCGGACGGGCCGAGACTTCGGATGAGGCGTTCGATCACGTCGTCGGCGGACTCGCCGGGGGCGCTGTACATCACGCGCACGGCGCCACCGGCCCTGAGCTCGCTCCGCCCCGGCTCCGGACTCCGGGTGGCATCGAAGACGAGGATTACGCTGCGTCCCGTCCAGCCGGCGGCCTTGAGAGCGTCGTTTATGAGAAGCTCCCGCGACTCGTCGAACCCCCCGGTTACGCGCGGCGAGTAACGCTTCAGGGCGCCGACGATGTTGTAACCATCGAGGATCAGGTACCGCGTCATCCCCGTTGCCGCCTCGCCTCGAAGGCGAGCACGGCCGCCGCGACCGAGACGTTGAGCGAGGAGACGGCGCCGAGCATCGGGATGTAGACGGCCCCGTCGCATCCCTCCCGCACGAGCCGCCTCACCCCGCGCCCCTCGCTCCCCAGGACGAACGCGACCGGCCCCGAGAGGTCGAGGTCCGTGTACGCGGACGTGTGGCCCTTGTCCTCGCCCTCCGCCGCGTAAGCCCACACGCCGGACTCCTTCATCTTCTCGAGCGCCCGCCTGAGGTTCGTCTCCCGGGCGACGCGGACGTGCTCGCTGGCCCCCGCGCTAGCCTTGACCGCCGCCGGCGTCACGCCCACGGCCCGGTCTTTGGGGATGACGACCCCGCTCGCCCCCGCCCCGTCCGCGACGCGAAGGATGGCCCCGAGGTTGCGGGGATCGGTGACGCTGTCGAGGACCAGCACGAGAGGGGCAGGGGAGTTCAGGATCTCGTCGAGGCCTGAGTAGGGGTAGGGCTCTACGCGCGCCGCGACGCCCTGATGGGCGGCACCCTGGGCCAGGTCCTCGATCCTCCCCCTCGGGACCCGCCTGACCGAGACCTTGCGGGCAGCCGCCTCGGAGGCGACGCTCTCCTCCCCCACCGCGTCGAGGACCTCGTGCACGCGCCGGCGCCCGCTCCTCAGCGCCTCGATCACGGGCCGTACGCCGTAGACGACCTCCCCCTTCACGAGGCCCGTGCTACCGGCGGCCCAGGACTGGGCCCTCGGGCGTGTCCTCGACGAGCCACCCTTCAGCCTTGAGCTCGTCCCGGAGCCGGTCGGCGAGCGCCCAGTCCTTGGAACGCCGCGCTCCTTCCCTCTCCGCGACCCGGGCGAGAACCCCGGCCTCCGGCTCCTCCGCGTAGCGGATACGGATGCCGTTCACCTCCGCCACGGACTCCTCCGCGAGATCGAACCCGAAAGTGGTGAGGATCTCCGCGAGGGCTTCGGCGAGCGCCCGGAACTCGTGCACGGCTCCGGGGCGGGCGGAGATCTCGGCTCCAACCCTCCCCGCGAGCTCGAAGATGGCCGCGACGGCCTCTGGGGTGTTCAGGTCTTCGAGCATCGCCCGGTCGACGCGCTCCCGTAGCTCCCGGGCGAGACCCGCGTCGAGTTCGGAGGAGGACGTAGAGCCAAAGATGCGAGAGTAGAGGTGCTGGAGCCGCTCGTAAGAACGGCGCTTCTCCTCCAGGATGTTCTCCGAATACTCGATCGGCTGGGAGTAGTGGCTCTGCAGCAGCCACATGCGCAGCGCATCCCGCCCGTGACGATCGACGGCGTCCTTTACGTCGAGGATGTTGCCCAGAGACTTGGCCATCTTCCCGGTCTCGGCGAAGTTGACCATGCCGTGATGAGCCCAGGCGCGCACGAACGTGTGGTCGGGGTGGGCGCCGGCGCTCTGGGCGAGCTCGTTCTCGTGGTGCGGAAAGCGCAGGTCGGTGCCGCCGCCGTGAATGTCCGCGCCCTCGGGGAGGTGCTTCTCGACCATCGCCGAGCACTCGATGTGCCATCCGGGACGTCCCGGCCCCCACGGGCTCTCCCACGAGGGCTCGCCCGGCTTGGAGGCCTTCCACAGGGCAAAGTCTAAAGGGCTCTCCTTGGAGCCCGTCTGGGCCTTCTCGGTCTCGCGCATCTCGTCGGGACGCTGACGGCTGAGCTGTCCGTAGGACGGGAAGCTCTCGACGCGGTAGTAGACGTCGCCGTTCCCGGGAGCGTAAGCGTGGCCGCCTTCTATGAGCTCCTGTATCAGCGAGATCATCTCGGGGATGTGCTCGGTGGCACGGGGCTCGACGTCGGGGAGGTTGACGCCGAGGAGATCGAGGCGCTCGTGGAAGGAATCGGTGTAACGGTCGACGACCTCCTGCCAGGAGACGCCCTCCTCGTTGGCCTTGTTGATGATCTTGTCTTCCACGTCCGTTATGTTCTGGACGAACGTGACGCCGTAGCCCCTGCTCCTCAGGTACCGCACCACCACATCCCAGAACAGAGGCGCCCGCGCGTTCCCGATGTGGATGTGGTTGTACACGGTCGGCCCGCACACGTAGAGGCCGATGTTGCCGCCCTCCCCGACTTCGACCAGCCGCCCGCTCAAGGTGTCCCGTATCTGCACGCTCATGCCTTAAAGGATAGCCTCTCGCGCCCTCTTTATCCTCTCCCGCGACTCGTCGGCCCCGAGCACCGCGAAGGGGTACGCCATCTGTGGCCCCCCGTGTCGCCCCGTCAACGCGAGCCGCAGGGGGTGCAACAGGTCGCGAGTCTTTATGCCCTCCTCCTTGGCCCAGGCACGCAACTCCCCGACGAGCTCCCGGGCATCCTCCATATCCCCGAGGCGCCGCCCTCCGAGGGCCTCCTCGGCGCGGGCGTACACCCCGACGCTCGTCTCCGGCAGTTCGCCCGCGAACGTCCTTGGATCTACGGGAGAGACCAGCTCGCGCAGGAGGCGCGGGGCATCCGAAAGAATCCGCATCTCCTCTTGTATGGCTTCTACGGCAAGAAGCTCCCTCCCCTCCGGCAGAGGTTCTTCGAGAAAAGGTTCCAGAAGCCGCAACAACTCCACGGCGAGCAGCGCGCGGATACGTCGGGCGTTGAGGTGGAGGAGGCGCTCGGGGTCGAAGATTGCGGGGCTTGCGCCGAGGCGCGCGGGGTCCCACTCGCGCGCGAGCTCGTCGAGGCCGGCGAACTCCTCCTTGCCCTCGGGGTGGGACCATCCGAGGAGCGCCAGGTAGCCGATTATCGCCTCGGGGAGGTAGCCCTCCCGCCGGTGCTCGGCGACGCTCCGGGCGCCATGGCGCTTCGAGAGCTTCGTTCCGTCGGGGGCCAGGATCAGGCCGAGGTGCAAAAACTGCGGCTCCTCTTCGCCTAACGCCCGGTAGAGGAGCACCTGACGCGCGGTGTTGGAGAGGTGCTCCTCCCCGCGCAGGACGTGCGTGATCCCCATCGCCGAATCGTCCACGACGGCCGCGAAGTTGTAAGCAGGCGTCCCGTCTGACTTGACCAGCACGAAATCCTCGACCTTCGAGAAACCAACGTCGCCCCGCAAGGCATCCCGGAACCTGCCCTCGCGCTCCCGCGGCCGGAAGTACAGCGCACTCCTGCCCCCCTCGTCCTCCGCCCAATGGGCAAGCCCCGCCTCCGCAAGCTTCGCTGCCGCCGCCTCGTAGACGTCGGCACGCTCGCTCTGGCGGTAGGGGCCCTCGTCGAATCCGAGGCCGAGCCAGTCGAGGTCCTCCAACTGCGCTTCTTCGAACTCCTTCGTGCTCCGCGCACGGTCCGTGTCCTCGATGCGGAGGATCCGGCCTCCCCCGTAGTAGCGGGCGAAGAGATGGTTGAAGAGCGCCGTCCTGACGCCGCCGAGATGGAGCATCCCGGTCGGGCTCGGCGCGAAGCGCACCCGGACCTGACCGGCCTCCATCCCCTAGCGACTTTCCAGCAGAACGACGGCCTGGGCGGCGATCCCCTCGCCGCGGCCCGTAAAGCCGAGCTTCTCGGAGGTCGTCCCGCGCACCCCGACCCGACCGGGCTCGATACCCAGGGCGCCGGCCAGGTTCTCGCGCATCGCGCCCCGATGATCGCGTATCTTCGGCCGCTCGCACACCACGACCGCGTCGACGTTGGACACCTCCCACCCCTCCCCCACGATCCCCCGAACCTCCCTGAGGAGCCCGATGGAGTCGGCATCCTTGAACCTCTCGTCGGTGTCCGGGAAGTAGTGGCCGATGTCTTCGAGGCCCGCGGCCCCCAGGAGGGCATCGGTAATGGCGTGGGCGAGGACGTCGGCGTCCGAATGCCCGACGAGCCCCCTCTCGAAGGGGATCTCGACCCCGCCGAGGAGGAGCTTGCGGCCGTCACCGGCCTCCGAGAAGGCATGCACGTCCACCCCGAAGCCCACGCGGAAGGTCAACTCCCGACCTCTTGCCGAAGCCGGGCGCCGAGGATCGCCTCGGCGAAGATGAGATCGGCAGGCTCCGTCAGCTTGATGTTGGTCTTCTCGCCCGGGACCACGACGACGCGCCCGCCCGACGCCTCGACGAGGGAGGCGTCGTCCGTGGCGACGCGCAACGACCCTTCGGAGGCGCCGTACACCTCGCGCAAGACCCCCAAAGGGAAGGCCTGCGGCGTTTGCACGGCATGGAGCCTCGATCGGTCGAGGGTCTCCTTGACGCAGCCGCCCTCGGCGACCTTTATGGTGTCCGGGACCGGTATGGACGGCACCACCCCGTCGACGCCGTCCGAGAGCGCGGCTTCCACGACGCGCCCGACAAGCTCCGGGGTCAGAAGGCACCGGGCGCCGTCGTGGACGAGGACGATGGTCTCCGGCGGCTCGTCGGCGAGAAGCTTCAAACCGTTCCTGGTGGAGAGCGAGCGGGCCTCGCCGGGCAAGGCGCAGCCGGCGTACTTCGCGACGCCCGCCTCGCGGGCCAACTCCTCGACCCGCTCGCCGTCCCCGACGGCGTGGATCCTGGTTACCGCAGCGCACTCCTCGAAGGCGCGCAGGGTGTGGAGGAGGGCAGGGAGCCCCAGGAGGTCGAGAAACTGCTTCGGGCGACCCATACGGGTGCCCGACCCACCGGCGAGCACGAGCGCCACGACCGGCGCGATCGTGGCCTTGCGTTTCGGGGCGCTACAGGCTATTTGCCGTCGCCCCCGGCGCCGTCTTTCAGCGCGTCGTCGAGGATCTTATCGGCCTCGGCGGCCTCGAGGTCGCGCACCAGGGCCACCTCGGAGGCGAGAATCTGGCGGGCCTTCATCAGCATGGTCCGCTCGCCGGTCGAGAGGCCGTTCGCCGAGTTGAAGCGGGAGAGGTTACGGACCACCTCGGCGACCTGCTGGATCTCCCCGCTCTTGATCTTGTTCTGGTTGTGCTTGAGCCGGTGATTCCAGTTTGGAGGCATCTCCGTGACCTCGCCACCGAGTATGGTGAGCGCCTCCTCGACGCTCTCTTCGTCCGCGCAGGCCCTCAGGCCCGTGTCCCCCTCGGCGGGGATGCTGACGGTCAACTCCGAGTCCGGCAGGTACACGACGTAGTAACGCCGGACCTCGCCGAGGATCGTCTTCTCTTCCACCCCAGAGATGCATCCCGCCCCATGGTTCG
The DNA here is from genome assembly GCA_016781775.1 of Rubrobacter sp. Classification (GTDB taxonomy): domain Bacteria; phylum Actinomycetota; class Rubrobacteria; order Rubrobacterales; family Rubrobacteraceae; genus Rubrobacter_F. The sequence continues at coordinate 6,736 of JADDPR010000263.1, forward strand.
GGTACACGACCCGGTCCCCCTCGGCGAACGTCACCCGGGTAACCTCTCCGTTGCTCGTCCCATTACCATCGTTGTTCGTCGACTCCGCGGCCATCTAAAGTACCTCCCCAGAGCTTTCTAAGCTTCGCTGCCGCTTCAGGCCGCGCCGGATGGCGCGCGCCCGGGCCTGGCCCACGCCCTCCACGTCGTCTAGATCCTCCTCCGTCGCCTCGAGCAGCTCTTTCAAGGAGCCGAACTCGGCGATGAGCTTCTCGGCGACGCGACCCGGCAGGCGCGGCACCCGCACAAGCTGGCGGTAGCCGCGCGGCTTGAGGAGGAAGTCTTCCGCCTGCTCGACCGGCCCGTATCCCAACACCTGCGTGATCTCCATCGGATCCGAGAGCGCCTCGGTCGAGAGCTCGCGCAGCCGTTCCCGGACGTCCCTGTAGTCGATCCCCTCGGCGGAGTAGTCTCGAATGAGCGCGTCGTATTGCTCGGGGACGTTGTGGAAGGCCTGCTCGAGCTGCATCTCGATGAGCCTCCCTTCCCTCCCGAGCTCCCTGACGTAAGCTTCGATCTCCTCGGCTATCCGCACGGAGTACTCGAAGGTGCTCACGGCGCTTACCACCTCCCGCAAGGTCACCACCCCGTCGTACTCGTGCAGGGTCAACAGCCGGGCCTCCTCGCGCAACCTCCTCGTAAACTTCTCCAGGGTCGCGAGGGCGCTGCTCGCCTTGCTGAGGACGACGCTGATGTCCTCCAAAACGTGCGGACCGCTGTTGCCGCGATACAAGCTGACGACCCGCCGCCGCTCGGAGACGACCACGACGAGGTTCCCCGTCTGCCGGGCCGTGCGGTGGCCCGCGATGTGGCGCGTGCCGGTCTCGTCCGAGTGGAGCAAGGGGTCCGGGTTGAGCAGGACGTTCGCGTAATGGATCATGGAAACGTCGGGCGAGACCACTATGGCACCGTCCATCTTCGCGAGTTCGTAGAGCCGCGTCGGCGTAAAGTCGAGGTCCATCTTCATGCCACCGGAGATCAAACCCTGCTTCTCCAGCTTCTGCGGGTTGGCCACGACGATCAGAGCCCCATTGTGCGCCCTGATGATGTTATCTATGGCATCCCGGAGAGGCGTCCCGGGGGCCACGAGAGCCAGGGATCTGGCAAGCTCCGTCGAAAGGTCCCGCTGGGGGCTCAAATCAAGGCCGCCCCCACGGCCTCATCGAGCGTCTTGACCTCGAACACTGCGTCTTCCTTCCTGTTCGCTCGACCGTTCGACGCACCGTTTCGAGCGCCTGCTCTGGAACCCTCGGACGCGCCTTCCGGGGCTATTATACGCCCGAACCCGAGCTTGCGAAGCTCGGCCACGCGGCGCGGCCCCCCGGAGACGAAACGAACATCTCCCGTGAGCCCAACCTCCCCGAAGCACGCGGCCCCCGCCTCCACCGGCCGATCCCTGAGGGCCGAGGCGATCGCCAGCGCTACCCCGAGGTCCGCGGCCGGCTCCTCGACCCTGACCCCGCCCGTGACGTTCACGTACACGTCCTGATCCCCGAGGACGAGCCCCGCCCTTCGGGAGAGGACCGCGCACAGCATGTTCACCCTCCCTGTGTCGAACCCATTCGCAACGCGCCGCGGCACGGCGAGCGGGCTCGGCGCCACGAGGCTCTCGATCTCCACGAGCATCGGCCGCGTCCCCTCCATGAGACACACGGTCACTACCCCCGGCGGCACCCCGCCCTCGCGCGTGCTCAGAAAGAACGCCGAAGGGTCCTCGACCTCGACCATCCCGCCGCCCGTCATCTCGAAGACCCCAACCTCGTTTGTCGAGCCGAACCGGTTCTTCAGGGCCCGCAAGATGCGGAACGCCTGGTAGCGATCCCCCTCGAACTGCAGGACCGTATCCACCATGTGCTCCAGGACGCGGGGACCTGCGATCGAGCCCTCTTTCGTGACGTGCCCGACGAGGATCACCGTGATCCCCTCCGCCTTCGCGAGCCGCATCAGCCTCGCCGCCGTCTCCCTCACCTGCCCCACGCCCCCGGGCGCCCCCGTCAGCTCCGGCGAGTACAAAGTCTGTATCGAGTCCACGACCACGACCCTCGGCCGCTCCTCCAGGATGGTCGCCTCGATCACGTCCACGTCCGTCTCCGAGAGCACTCGGAACCCCGCGTCCCCTACCCCGAGCCGCCGCGCCGAGAGCGCCACCTGCCGGGGCGACTCCTCCCCCGAGACCATCAGGCAACCTTCACCGAGATGCCCCATCACCTGCAACAACAGCGTACTCTTGCCGACCCCCGGCTCCCCGCCGACGAGGACGAGCGAGCCCGGCACGATCCCACCGCCTAAGACCCGGTCCAACTCCCCCACCCCGGTGGAGACTCTACCGCCCTCGCGCTCCGCCCGAACCTCGCTCAGCGCCAGCGTCGAGCCCGCCGCCCTCCGACCCGGCGCCTTCGCGTTCGCAGCCCTCGCCGCGAACCCCACGGCCTTCTTGTCCTCCCTCGCCTCCTCGACGAGGGTACTCCACTCCCCGCATTCCGGGCATCGGCCCAACCACTTCGGCTCCTGGTGACCGCAGTTCGAGCAGGTAAACACGCTTTTGGTAGCCATGAGTTAATTGTACGAGACGGGCGCAGATTTACTTCACGAGCGCACATCCGTTCTTCGGGCTTCGGGCCGAGGACCGAATCGTCGAGTATCCCTGGCTAGATGCACGCTACCCGCCCGTTATGGGTACCCGTGCAGGGACGAGGCGCTAAACGAAGGAGGATCTTGAGAGCCGAAGACGTTTTACACCTTAT
>JADDPR010000263.1:9638-15284 GCA_016781775.1 Rubrobacter sp.
AGGATCTTGAGAGCCGAAGACGTTTTACACCTTATGAGCACCGCGCCGGAACGATACGAGACCGTGCGCGCGGCACTCGTCTACCGGGGCGATGGTCCCAAGATCAAAGCTATGCGCGAAAGGTACGCCCGCAGCGAGGCCGGCCGACGCACCTTCGGTGACTCGCCGGACCGGATCTGGCACCCCGAACCCGATTCGGCATTCGGGTGGCGATGCAAAATTTGGCGCGTCGATGAGCACCAGTGGCGCCAGGAGCTCGACTTGTCGGATGGCGAGATCAGTATCTTGGTTTCGAACGGCCGCATCCGACTGTTCGGGACCCCGGAGGGACCGGCCGGCAGCTCCGAGATCTGGGAGCTCCGCACCCTCGGCAGCTCGCGCAGCGAGGACCCGCGCTGGCTCACGGCTACCGACGTCTTCTGGACCATGTACCCCTTCGACCCGTCGGGCACCGCGGGCATCGACGGCGAACTCCGGGGCATGGAGCTGTCGGTGGAGGAGGGCGTCTCCTGGGCAGGCCGGGATGCGGTCCGCCTGAAGGGCGTGCTGGTGGAGGAGTGGGAATACCCGCCCGAGCCGCTGTGGTGGGGAGCGGACGAGTACGAGGCGGTAGTCGACGCCGAGCGGGGCGTCCTGCTTCGTCTCGCTTCACGGCTTGGGGGCGAGGACATCGACGCCCTGGAGGTGGAGGAGATCCACTTCGACGAGCCGTTCGGCGATGAGGTTTTCGATTCGCGCGAACCCCTGTCCTGGAGCTAGTGTTTGCACGAACGCGAAAGGGCCGGGGCCCCTTTCGGAGCCCCGGCCCTTTCGGCTAGTTAGCTTTCCCTTACCCCTCGGCGGGGACGACCTCCTTGGGCTGAGTAACCCTGATGTTCACGATCGTCTCGTCCTCTGCGACGTCCTCGAAGGAGATGTCGTTCGGCTCGATGATCACCTTGGAACCGTCGGGAATCTCGCCCTTCAGGATCATCTCGCTCATCGGGTCCTCGATCATGCGCTGGAGCACGCGGCGGAGCGGCCTCGCGCCGAACGCCGGGTCGTAGCCCGCGTCGGAGAGCTTGTCGAGCGCCTCGGTCGTGAACTCGATCGTGACGCCCCGCTCCTCGAGCTGCTTGCGCAGGCGCTGGATCTGGATCTCGATGATGTGCCGCATGTCCTCGCGCTCGAGCTTGTGGAAGACGATGATCTCGTCGATCCGGTTCAGGAGCTCGGGGCGGAAGATCTTGCGCAGCTCACTCTGGACCCGGCCCTTCATCTCCTTGTAGGAGAGGCCTTCGTTGCCGCCGCCGAAACCAAGCGACTGGGTCTTGTTGATGTGCTGCGCCCCGACGTTCGAGGTCATGATGAGGACCACGTTCTTGAAGTCCACGGTCCGACCCTGCGCGTCGGTGAGCATGCCGTCCTCGAGAATCTGGAGCATGATGTTGAAGACGTCCGGGTGGGCCTTCTCGATCTCGTCGAAGAGGACCACGCTGTAGGGGCGCCTACGCACCTTCTCCGTGAGCTGCCCGCCCTCGTCGTAACCGACGTAACCGGGAGGCGAACCCACCAGCCTGGAGACGGTGTGCCGCTCCATGTACTCGGACATGTCGAGCCGGATCATGGAGTCCTGGTCGCCGAAGAGGTACTCGGCGAGCGTCCTCGCAAGCTCGGTCTTACCGACGCCCGTGGGCCCGAGGAAGACGAACGAGCCGCTGGGCCTGTTCGGGTCCTTGATCCCCGCAAACGTACGACGGATGGAGCGCGAGACTGCCTTGATGGCCTCGTTCTGCCCGACGACGCGGCCGTGCAGCTCGTCCTCCATTTTCAGGAGGCGCTCGGACTCCTCCTCGGTCATCTTCTTGACCGGGATGCCCGTCCACATGGAGACGATCTCGGCAATCTCGTCCTCGCCGATGGAGGCGGTGTGCCCGTCGTCGCCGCCCTCGCGCCAGTTCTGCTCGAGCTCGCGACGCCTCAGGGCGAGCCTGCGCTCGGTGTCCCTCAGACGCGCGGCCTTCTCGAACTCCTGGCCGTCGATCGCGGCTTCCTTCTGCGAGCGGACCTCGCTGAGCTCGTCGTCGACCTCCTTGTAATAAGGCGGCGACGCCATCGTCTTGATCCGCATCTTGGAGGCGGCCTCGTCCACGAGGTCGATGGCCTTGTCCGGCAGGAAGCGGTCGCTTATGTAGCGGTCGCCGAGCTCGGAGGCGGCCTTCAGGGCCTCGTCCGTGATCTCGATCTTGTGGTGCTGCTCGTAGCGGTCGCGCAGCCCCTTGAGGATCTGCTCGGTCTCCTCGACCGTCGGCTCGCCGACCTGGATGGTCTGGAACCTGCGCTCGAGCGCCTTGTCCTTCTCGACGTACTTGCGGTACTCGTCGATCGTGGTAGCGCCGATCACCTGGAGCTCGCCACGGGCCAGCGCCGGCTTCAGGATCGAAGCGGCGTCGATGGCACCCTCCGCGGCGCCCGCACCGACGAGGTTGTGGATCTCGTCGATAAACAGGATGATGTCGCCGTGGTCGGTGATCTCCTTCATGATCTTCTTGAGGCGCTCCTCGAACTCACCCCGGTACTTGGAGCCGGCCACGAGGGCACCGAGGTCAAGCGTGTAGACCTCCTTGTCCGCCAGGATGTCGGGGACGCGGTTCTCCGCGATCTCCTGCGCGAGCCCCTCGACGATGGCGGTCTTGCCGACCCCCGGCTCGCCGATGATGACGGGGTTGTTCTTGGTGCGCCGGACGAGGATCTGCATGATCCTCTCGATCTCCTTGGCGCGACCGATCACCGGGTCGAGCTTCTGCTCGTCGGCGTACGCGGTCAGGTTACGACCGTACTGGTCGAGCTGGCGCGTCTTGGGCCGCTTGGCTTCCACGCCACGACCGCCACCGGCCTCGCCGCCGGCACCGCCCCGACCGCGCTGCGCCCGGCCGCCGCCGAGCATCCGCACGACCTCGCGCCTCACCTTGTCCGGGTCGACGTCGAGGTTGGAGAGCACGCGCGCCGCCACTCCCTCGGACTCGCGGACGAGCCCGAGCAGGATGTGCTCGGTGCCGATGTAGTTGTGGCCGAGCTGGAGCGCCTCGCGGAGCGCCAACTCGAGCACCTTCTTGGAGCGCGGGGTGAACGGGGCCTGTCCGCCCGTCCCCTCCTCGCCATATCCGACGATGCTCTCGACCTGCTCGCGAACCTCATCGAGGGTCACGTTCAGGGAACCTAAGGCCCTCGCCGCCACTCCCTCGTCCTCCCTGAGGAGGCCGAGGAGCAGGTGCTCGGTGCCGATGTAATTGTGGTTGAAGTGCCTGGCCTCTTCCTGCGCCAGGACGACGACCTTACGGGCCCGTTCGGTAAATCTCTCGAACATTACTTGGAGCCTCCTCTACCCCGAGGGTCCTCTATGCCGTTTTGCGTCGTGGTGGTTTTCCTGATTGGTATACGTGGACTGGTAACAAATGGATTATATACCGCTGCATTCTCGAATCTTAGAGCCATAAATCGTCCTCTCTCAAAGCCCTCCCGACGAGTATACAAAGGTTTTGCCCCAATCTGTGCGCGGTCAGCGCAACGGGGTCGCGCTAGCACCAGATATAGGTTCGCCTCCGTAACTCCTACCCACAGTAGTTTACCGCCCGGCTACCTAAGAACGGGTGTCCCCTGACACATTGGCGAACCTCGTCCGCACGAAACAGGGATCCAGGCTCGCTACAAACGGCCCGGCCTTGGGTCCGCTCTTCCTCCCCAGAAGCGCGGTGTACACGGCAGCGAAGGCCTTTTTGGGCTTCACCCCGAGCTCCACGGCCGTAGAGTACAGGAGGTTCTGCGCCTCGTCCCCGCCCAACCCGTCTGAGAGCTTGTCGGCGATCTCGCGGAGGTAGCGACGCCCCTCGTCGTCGATCTCGGCGACCTCGGCCGGCACCTCGGCGCGCACCCCGAATCGGTACTGCTCGGGCGCCCATTTCTCCGCCCAGTTGTGGGCGTACCCGAGGTCCTGCCGCAGCTTCTCACGGTCCCGGACGGCCTCTTCGTACCCGCCCCTGCGGAGCATCTCGGCGGCCCTCTCCACGTCTACACCGACAGTCTGGGCGACGGTGACGAGGTGGGCGAACGGGACGGGGTGGGCCTCCGTCTCCGCCCGGTACTCGTCCATGAAGCGCGGGAACCCGGCGGCGAGGTCGAGGTCGAGGGCGCGGGCGGGGTCTCGGCCCAGGATCAGGCGCCGCACGGCCCCGGGGGGCATTATCTCCAGAAGCTCGTTCGGGAGGAGCACGATGCCCTTCGAGGAGCTCATGGCACCACGGCCTTTAATCTGGATCCACTCGTACTCGTACCGGCCCGGCACCGGGTAGTCGAAGACCTCCCTCGCCATCCGGTCAGCCGTGTCGGTCGATCCGCCGCGGCTGGTGTGGTCCTTGCCGAACGGCTCGAAGGTCGCGCGCAGGGCCTTCCAACGCGCCGCAAGCTCGACCCTCCACCCGAGCTTCCCCTCGCCCCGCCCGTAGTTCGACGAATCCTCCCAGCCGTCCCCGTCCTCGTAGACAACCGATCGCTGCTCGGGCAGATGCTCCAAGACGCGCCCCCCGAGCCTGCCCGACGCCGTCCTCGGTATGTAGGGCGACCAGTGCTCGGGCATCTTCCGACCGCTTATCTCCTGCAGGATCGCCCGCAGGTCTCCGGTCCGCTCCAGCGCTTCCCGAGTAACCTCGGCGTAGACCCCGCTCTCGTACAACTCGTGCGAGCGCAGGACCTCGACGTCCATCTCCATCCCCTCCAGCGCGGCCTCGAAAGGCTCGAGGAAGTGGTCGGCGTAGGACGCGTGGCAGCCCTCCGGGTCGGGGACCCGGGAGAGGCTATGGCCGAGGTAGCGCTCGTAGTCCTTCGGGATGCCGGGCGCTATCTTGCGTAGGGGGTCGATCGTGTCCGCGTGGAACACGAAGCGAACTTCCTCGCCCCTGGCCTTGAGCGCGTTGGCAACCGCCTCCGCGACGAGTACCTCGCGCAGGTTGCCCGCGTGTATGTTGCCGGAGGGGCTTATGCCGGTCACCACGACGTGTGGCCCGGGTCCGAGCCCGGAGGCGACCTTGTGGGCCCACGAGGGTATGTATGGATCGGTAGGGCTCAAGCGCTGCTCCACGAAGGGGTGAAAGGGTGTTTCGGTTCCGCCGAGAGAGTGAACCGCGAAAAGAAGACGCTAGCTCGCGGCCTCTACGTTGACGATCTCGTACTCGGTCGAGCCACGCGGCGTGGCAACGGTGACCGTCTCCCCGACGCGACGCTTGAGAACCGCGCGTCCCACGGGCGAGGAGTGGGAGAGCTTGCCGCTCCCCGGGTCGGACTCGTTGGCACCCACAATCTGGAACGTCCGTTCCGTCCCCTTGTCCACGGCCCTGAGCGTCACGAGGGTACCGAGGTTCACGGACCCGGCCTCCGCATCGGAGGCGTCGACGACCTTGGCATTCCTCAGCCGACGCTGGATCTCGCTGATCCTGCGCTCCAAGAGGTACTGCTCGTTTTTGGCGTCGTCGTACTCGGAGTTCTCGGAGATGTCCCCAAACTCCCTCGCCTGCCGAATGCGGTCAGCGATCTCCCGCCGACGGACCTCGGTGAGGTGCCTGAATTCTTCTTGAAGCTTCTCGTAACCTTCCCGGGTTACAAGCTCCTGATTCT
>JADDPR010000314.1 GCA_016781775.1 Rubrobacter sp.
AGGCGCAGGGGGAGGCCCGGGTGTGCCTTCAGAACTCCGTGGACGGCGACCTCGACCCGACAGATCAGATATATGCGCTCTATATTGCGAACTTCGGCCGAAGGTGAGCTTCGGCAACCTCCCTCGCCGGCTTGGGCTTTCGGCCCCGATACAGCAATTCCCCTACGCGGCTCTCCGTACCGAGCCGTCCGATCGCCCCCCGCCCTCGCTCGAGTGTACGTCCGGGCTTGCGGTTCCCGAACTCGGCCGGGAGCACGAGAGGTTCGTGTACTGGGGAAGGAGTATGGGGATCGGAGTGGACGGGGCGTGGAGAGCGAAGTGGGCGGGGGCGGGGAGACCCTGACATGCGTCGGGCACCACTCTCGCACCACCTTATCAGGGAGGAGACAGAGAAATGGGAGACGATGGGAACGAGCGGGGGGAGGGCTATCGCTGATGGCCGGATGCGACGGTTTTAAGCCGGATGGAAGCCCTTGCGGGCGTATCGTGGGGGCATCGCAGAGGTATTGCTACGCTCACGACCCCGCTCGCGCCGGGGCGAGGAGGCGCAACGCGAGCAAGGCCGCCCGCTCCAAGCCGAGCCGCGAGCTGGCGACGCTCAAGGGGAGGCTCTCCGACCTCTACGCCGACGTGCGGGAGGGGCGCCTGGATCCCAAGGTCGGGGCCGTGGTCAACCAGATTCTGAACACCAGCGTCAGGGTCGTGAACCTGGAGCGCGACCTCCGGGAGCAGGAGGAACTGGCGGCGCGCATAGAGGAGCTGGAACGGGTCGCCGAGGAGCGGGGATGGGCAGGAGTAACCTAGGCAAGCGCCTGGCCCGCCTGGAGCGTATCTTCCCTCCGGCGCCGCCGAAGGCTGCCGACCTCCCCGTGGAGGAGTGGGTGGATGAGGTCATGGGCTTTGGGGGACCAGCCCTATACGGCGTGGAGGAGGACTTCTTCGGCTGGCTTGAGTGGCTCCCTGGGTTCCTCAGGAGTCAGATGAACCTACGCTTGGCCGAGGCGTGGGGGCCGCTTCCGCACGGCACTGGCTCCGCTCTGCCGCCCGAGATCGCCGAGCGCGTCGAGGAGGCCCTGCCGCCGCACATAGAACGTTGGCGGCGGGTCTTCGCGGAGGCCCGGCCGGAGCGGGAAGCCAAGCGGCTTATGAGCGAGGAGCACGACCGGCTTTACGGCAGATACGGGGTGGGCCGGGAGTGGGTTCGGGACGCGGACCGGGAGCGGGAGGCGCTGCGGATCAAGTACGAGGGCTGGGAGCAGCAATGGGAGCACGATTACGAGCAGTGGGAGCGGCGTCACCAACCCGACGAGCAAGAAGACCGGCTACCAGATTCGCCCCCGTAAGGGTCGCGGTCGAGGGCGTCCGAACTCCACAGGCCATGGGAAGACAGGAGAGAGGTACGTCCCTCGGGATGTACGCTTGAACCCTACCCCGACTGCCCCTGCGTCGGAGGTTCCCCGATCGCGCTGCCCGGAGGAGGTTTTCGCTGCTTTTCTGCCAAGGTCATTCCGCTGCCCCTGAGGGGAGCAGAAAATCTTATCCTCGATGCTCGATAGGATAGTTGGGAGCGCCAGGGCACATTTCGCAACTATGCCGCAGATGCGAGCGGGAACGCTGGGCGAAGGAGTTGCGTATCCGGACCGCTAAACGCTGCGTTGCGTGGCCCTGCGGCCCTTGACGCCGAGGTAGGCGAGGTAGGCGCCTATGGCGAGCGAGATCAGCACTATCGGGAAGTGTATGAGCGCGGCGTACGGGTTCGCTTGCAGGTCGTTCGCGTACCAGGTGTACAGGCGCGTCGTCCACGTAAAGAGCATGTAGACGCCTATAACGAGGAGCAGGGTAGCCGTTCGCCGGGTTAGCTTCATAGTTCCGCCGAGTATAGCAGACGTATCGGTTCGTACTAGCAACGCAAAGACGCCGTAGGTATACTTTGTGCAAGGAAACGGACGGTTTGTAACAGCAAGCACCTACGTAGGTCGAGTGACGGAGGGTTAAAAGTTGTGGCGGAGCTCAAGCAGCGCACGCTAGACGAGGTCAAGGCGTTAAGCAGGGACGACGCCGTTGAGATTATGCGACAGGCTGGCATCGTTGGGGCGGGAGGCGGCGGTTTTCCGACCTACTTCAAGTGGAAGAACCCGCAGCCGAACCTGATCGTCAACTGCACCGAGTCGGAGCCCGGTTACTGGGGCGACAAGGTGGTGCACAAGGAGTACTTCGACGAGTTCCTGGAGCTCTTCGAGGCGATGAAGGCGATCTTCGGGGTCGAGCGCGTCATCATGGGCGTCCACTTCAAGGACGAGGAGTGGTTCTCCCGCTACAAGGAGCAAGCGAACGGGCTCTACGACGTGAGCCTCGTACCGGACAAGTACTCGATGGGCGAAGAGAAGACGCTCATCAAGAACATCTTCAACGAGGACAAGGAGAAGTGGGTACCGCGCCGGGTGGAGATGCCCGACGGCTCCAAGCGCCCGGGCCTCCCGCTCGACGCCGGGCACATCGTCAACAACTCCGAGACTCTCTTGAACATCTACAAGGCGCTCTTCCAGGGCAAGCCGGTTACCACGAAGTTCCTCAACGTCTTCGGCCCGGACCTCGAGCTCAAGATGTTCGACGCGCCCCTGGGTGCTTCGGCCACCGAGCTCATAAAGCTGTCGGGCCTCGACGTCGAGGCGAACGCGGGCAAGTACTCCGTCATCGACGGCGGGCCGTACCTCAACGAGATGGGCATCGAGTCCCTCGGTGAGGGCGACGCCTACGTGCGCAGGACGACCAACGGCTTCCTCGTCATCCCCAAGGGGGTCGCGAGCAAGGAGTACGCCGACATCAAGACCAAGCAGCCCGAGGAGATCATCTCGCTCGTGGGCAAGGTCTCGGGCGTGAACCTACCGCTCGGCGGCCGCTTCCTCAAGCCGGCCACGCCGCTCATCTCCGAGGGCGACGAGGTCTCCTTCGGGCAGAAGATCGGGGAGCCCGTCGACAACGGCTTCAGCATCGGCGTCTGGTCGAGCATGGACGGCGCCGTCTCCTCGCTGGAGGACGACATCGTGGTGATCGGGGGCGGCGAGGACTTCAAGCAGGCCGCGAAGGCCGAGACCGAGGCCGAAGCGGCGAGGTAATTTCTAGCCTTCGGCACAAGCTACAAGCTTTCAGAGGAGGGCCGGGGCATCTTGCCCCGGCCCTCCTCCTTGTCCTTCGGGTCCTTTGGCTACGCTGGGTTCGTGCGCGAGCTTCGGAAGATCGCGCAGGCGTGAGCTCCGCCGGCGTGGGCTTTGGGCCTCGTGATAATCGGGTTGGCTCTGCTGATCCCGGGGACCACCCCGAAGCTGGCCGGAGACGCGTGGAGCCTGGTTCTGTGGTTTACGGTGACGAACTGCGGCTGGTAACCGTCCCGAGCGCGGTGGGCCTTTCGGCTTTGAAAGCGCGCCCGAGAGCCGCGACAGGCGGGCTAATCGCCGAGCGCTTGCGCTACTTTACAGAGTTCGCGATCCTCGGGATCTCCCAGGAACGGGGACACCGCGTAGCCGCCGTGGTGCTCGGCGAAGTCCCGGTGGTCGTCCACTACGTAATCCACGGTTACGGGTGGCGGGGGATACTTAGACCAGCATCCGAGGACGAGGTCATCTACGCCGAGGAGCCTCGCTGCTTTGGAGGCGTAATCGCCCCCCGCGCTGGACCACAGGTAGACGTCGTGGCCCCCGGCACCGAGCTCTAGAAAGACTTCACGGACGTGCGGGCGAGGGACGTTCCCCGAGAGGAG
>JADDPR010000427.1 GCA_016781775.1 Rubrobacter sp.
CGCGCCCGCGCGGAGCACGCTGGGGGCCTGGACGACCCGCGCCGGCTCCTCTCCGCGCTCGGGGGGCCGGAGATCTGTGTCCTCACGGGGGCCGTGCTTGGCGCCGCTGGGGCGCGGGGCGCCGTGGTCCTCGACGGGCTAGCGACGAGCGTGGCAGCCCTCCTGGCCGTGCTTCTCGAACCCGGCGCCTCCGCCTGCCTGATCGCCGGGCAGCGCAGCCGCGAGGAGGCCCACGCCGCCGTGCTGGCGCACCTGGGCCTGGAGCCGTTGCTGGACCTGCGCATCCGTTCGGGCGAAGGGGCGGGCGCCGCGCTCGCCGCGGGGCTCCTCCTCGCGGGTCTTCGCGTGCGGAGGGAGACGGGCCGGACCGGTCGACCGGCGTAGTAGGCAGCCTCGCGTGGGAGAGCGCCACTCCGATGGGAGCGGGACGGTGGTTTCGCGAGCGGGTCGACCGTCGTCCGGCGAGCGGCCCGTCGTGCGAGCGCTCCGGGCCGCCCCAGGAACGGACGGAGTAGGAAAGGAGGGGCCGGATGCCGACACGCGGGCTGCTTTCGGAGGGCCAGCGCGCCCGGTTCTTGATGCTGCCCGACATGGACGGGCGGGAACTGGTCCGCCACCACACCCTCTCGGATGCCGATCTGACCGCCGTGAGCGTCCGCCGAGGCGCCGCGAACCGCCTCGGCTTCGCCGTCCAGCTCTGCCTACTTCGCTACCCGGGCAGGCCCTTGAGGGCGGGCGAGGCCGTGCCGCGCCTCATCGTCGAATTCGTCGCCTCCCAAATCGGCGCCTACCCGGACGCCTTCGGGGACTACGCCGGCGGTCCCGAAGGGACGGGACGCGACACGACGCGCCGGGAGCACGTGGCGGAGATCGTTAGGACCTTCGGCTTTCGCGCTTTCGACGCCGCGGCCTACCGGGAGCTTTCACGCTGGCTCCTGCCGATCGCCGAGGGCACCGACCAAGGCGAGACCCTCGTCGTGACGCTCTTCGAGGAGATGCGCCGCCGCGAGATCGTCGCCCCCGCCCTTTCGACGGTCGAGCGCCTCGCCTGGGAGACGAGGCGCCGGGCCGAGGAGTCGGTCTTGCGGAAGCTCGTCGCCGACCTCGACGAGGAGCAACTCGGGAGGCTGGATACGCTGCTGGTGGTGCCCGAGGGCGAGGACGAGACCCCGCTAAACCGCGTCAGGCGCCCGCCGGGGCCGCCCTCCCCCAAAAACTTCAAGGACGTGCTGGACCGCCTGACCTTCGTGCGCTCGCTGGGGCTCCCCGGAGACGTCGGCAAAAAGGTCCACCACAACCGGCTCTCCCGGCTCGCCGGGGAAGGCGCGAAGACCACCCCGCAGCACCTCAGACGCTTCGATCCCCTCAGGCGTCGCGCCACGCTCGTCGCCTACCTCTCCGAGAGGGCGGCCGAACTCTCCGACATCGCGCTGGAGATGCACGACCGCATGATCGGCGCCCTGATGAACAGGGCCGAGAAGATGCGCGACGAGGGCTTCAAAAAGCACGGCAAGGCCATAAACGAGAAGGTCGGCCTCTACGCGAGGCTCGGCAAGGCCCTCATCGAAGCCAGGGAGAGCGGGGACGACCCGTACGACGTGCTCGACGAGTTGATGGGCTGGGAGCGTTTCGTGGTGAGCGTGGCCGAGGCCGAGGGCCTCGCGATGCCGGCCAACTTCGACTACCTGGACTTCCTCGAGGCCGGCCACCACCACGTCCGCCGCTACGCCCCCGCCCTGCTGGAGGCCTTCGACTTCAGGGCGGCCCCGTCCGCGGGACCCCTGATCGAGGCGGTCGAGGTCCTCAAGGAGATGAACGAGAAGGGCAAGAGGAAGGTACCGGAGGACGCGCCCACGTCGTTCGTGAAGCCCCGCTGGCGCGACCACGTCGTCGGCCCGGAGGGCGAGATAGACCGCCGCTACTACGAGCTCTCCGCCCTCTCCGAGCTGAAGAACTCGCTCCGCTCGGGGGACGTGTGGGTGGCGGGCAGCCGCCGCTACCGCGACTTCGACGACTACCTGCTACCGAGAGAAGACTTCGAGGCGATGATGTGGAACGGCGGCCCCCCGGTAGCCGTAGAGACCAACTTCGCGGAGTACCTGGAGGAGCGGAAGGAGAGGCTGCACGAGAACCTCACCGAGGTCGGTCGGCTCGTGCGGCGCGGCGAGCTCGATGGGGTGAGCCTGGAGGACGGCAGGCTCAAGGTCTCCCGTCCGAAGAGGAACGAGCCCGAGGGGATGGACGGCCTCACGCGCCTCGTCTACTCCCTGGTGCCCCGAGTACGGCTCACCGACCTGCTCGTCGAGGTCGACTCCTGGTGCGGCTTCTCGGGCCGCTTCGTCCACCTCAAGACCGGCGAGTCGGCGAAGGACAGTAAGGTCCTCTACGCTGCCCTCATGGCCGACGGCGTGAACCTCGGCCTGACGAAGATGGCCGAGGCCACGGACGACCCGAAGATCACCTACGAGAGGCTCGCGTGGGCTTCGGACTGGCACGTGCGCGACGAGACCTACCAGGCGGCCATAGCCGAGCTCGTCAACTTCCACCACCGCCTGCCCTTCGCCGGCAACTGGGGCGAGGGAAGCACCTCGTCCTCCGACGGCCAGCGCTACCAGGCCGGCGGCCACAAGGCGTTCACGAGCCAGGTCAACGCCCGCTACGGCCGGGAGCCCGGGGTGCTGTTCTACACCCACGTCTCCGACCAGTACGCCCCGTTCTACTCCAAGGTCATAAGCACGGGCGTGCGCGACGCCACCCACGTCCTCGACGGCCTCCTCTACCACGAGACCGAGCTGAACATAGAAGAACACTTTACGGACTCCGAAGGCTACACCGACCAGGTTTTCGCGATGTGCCACCTCCTGGGCTTCCGCTTCGCGCCCCGCATCCGCGACCTCAAGGACCGCAGGATCTTCACCATAGACAAACCCTCGCGCTACCCCGACCTGGCGCCCCTTATCGGCGGGACCGTCAGAACCAGGCAGATCGAGACCCACTGGGACGAGGTCCTCCGCCTGGCGTCCTCCGTCAAGACCGGCACCGTCACGGCCTCGCTGATCCTCGGCAAGCTCGCCGCATACCCGAGGCGCAACGGCTTCGCGTGGGCGCTCAAGGAGATCGGCAAAATAGAGCGCTCCATCTTCTACCTGGAGTGGATGAAGAGCCCGGACCTCAGGCGGCGCGTCACCGCCGGTCTCAACAAGGGCGAAGCCAGAAACGCCCTGGCCCGCGCCGTATTCTTCAACCGCCTGGGCGAGATGCGCGACCGTTCTTACGAAGACCAGGCGCACCGGGCGAGCGGTCTGAACGTGCTGTGCGCGGCGATCGCCCTGTGGAACACGGTCTACGTCGAGCGGGCCGTCGAGGAGCTGAGGAACTGGGGGCACAGCATCACCGACGAGCACCTGAGGCACCTCTCCCCACTAGGGTGGGAGCACATCGCCCTCACCGGCGTCTACCGCTGGGACCTCGGGGCCTCCTCCAGCCGGCTGCGCCCGCTGCGCTCCTAGCGGACCACCCCATATCCCGCGACAGCCCGTTTCCGTTCGCTACATAATGCCACTGCTTGCTACGATCCTTAGCGTACAGAAAACCCTGAATGGTACCGCTACGCGTACAAGCGCAAGGCAGATTCCAAGGTCAGCACCACGGACCCAGATGCCT
>JADDPR010000245.1 GCA_016781775.1 Rubrobacter sp.
TGAAGCCGCCCCAGCCCGTCGTGCGCTTCCAGAACATGCCGAGCAGGAACGTCCCGGAGAGCGGGACGAGGAAGATGCCGTGCAGAAGCTGGACGTAGTCGATGATGTTTGCGAAGCCGAGCACGAGGTAGGCCGTGACGATGCTCAGGGCCGCCCCCGCAACCCTGGCGATGCGGCCCATGTTCAGGTAGTGGCGGTCCGGGGCGTCGGGGTTTATGTACGCCTTGTAGATGTCGTAGGTCCAGACGGTGTTGAAGGCGGTGACGTTCCCGGCCATCCCGCTCATAAACGAGGCCAGGAGGGCGGTGAGGCCAACCCCGAGCAGCTGCGAGCCCGATGAGCCAGCGCCCTGCCTCCTTCAGTACGGAGAGCGCGACCTGGTCGCCCTCGCAGGCGAGCCTCGTGACGTCTTCTCCGATCACCTCGCGCTCGGCGGCGAGCCGCCCGAGGTCGGACTCTGGTTCCTCGGCAGCGACCTCGCGGGCGCGGCGTCCTATCGCGCTGCCAGGGGCGAAGGCTTCAAGACAGCCGCGGTTGCCGCAGGCGCAGCGAGACCCGGTAGCGTCCCTCCTCTACCCTGCGCGAGACCTTCAGTCCCATGGTTGGCCTATCCCGACTGCCCGTTGAGGTACGCCAGGCTCTTGCGGATGTCGGTGACGGTCCCCCCTTCTCCGGCCGGACCCGGTGGTAGGTCTCCTTCAGGTAGGTCTCGCTCGTACGGCCGTCCCGGTTCGCCCGTTCGTTGTGGCTTCGCAATTTTCATCAAGCCTTCTCCCGCCCTGTCTCCACTTCTCCGTGCATCCCGGCGGCCTCCTGGCGGAACGAGTCGGACAGGTCCTGACCGGGTGGGGCCTTCGGGGTCCCGCCCTCGTGTTTCGCCTGCTCGGCGTCCGCCCGCTCGAACTCCGCGAGCTCGGCCGAGAGCGTCTCCATCTCCGCGCCGCCGGCCATCATCGAGGCGACCTCCTCGCGGGTGACCTCGGACTTCTCAAACGTGCCGTAGCTCTTGCCCCGCTTGAGGATGGTGAACCGGTCGCCGATGGGGTAAGCGTGGTGGACGTTGTGGGTGATAAAGATCACGCCGAGGCCCTGCTCCTTGGTCTGGGCGATGTAGCGCAGGACCACCGCCGCCTGCTTCACCCCGAGGGCGCTCGTGGGCTCGTCCAGGATCAGTACCTTCGCCCCGAAGTACACCGCGCGGGCGATCGCCACGGACTGGCGCTCGCCGCCGGAGAGGGTGCCGACCGGCTGCGAGGGGTCGCGGATGTCTATGCCCATCTTCTTCATCTGTTCGCGCGTGACCCTGTCGGCGAAGGCGGCGTCGTAGACCTTGAGCGGGCCGAAGCCCTTCGTCGGCTCGCGTCCCAAGAAGAAGTTGCGCGAGATGCCCATGAGCGGGATCATCGCGAGGTCCTGGAACACCGTCGCTATGCCGCGGTCCAGGGCGTCGCGCGGCGAGGCGAACCTCACCTCCTCCCCCTCGACGAGCATCTTGCCCTCGTCGGGCTGGTGGACGCCGGAGAGCATCTTTATGAGGGTGGACTTCCCGGCGCCGTTGTCGCCGAGCAGGCACATCACCTCGCCCGGCCCGACGCGCATGGAGATGTCTTGCAGGGCGATCACGGACCCGAAGTACTTCGAGATGCCCTGGACCTCGATCAGTGGCGCATTAGAGTCAGCCATTATCTCGACCTCGCTGCTCGCTGGCGGATATAGTTGTTGACGAGCACGGCGATCAGGAGCATCGCCCCGAGAAAGACCTGGAACCAGTCGGTGTTCACCCCGGTAAAGAAGATCCCCTGGCTCACCATCCCGAAGATGAGCGCCCCGAAGAGCGGCCCGATCACGGACCCGTAGCCGCCCGTGAGCAGCACCCCGCCGATGACCGCGGCGATGATCGCCTGGAATTCCCTGAGCTCGCCGCGCAGGACGTCCGCCGAGCCGGCGTCGAGGACGGTGATCGCCGCCAGGAGCGTCGCGGAGGCGGCGGTCGCCATAAACAGGATGATCTTGACGCGGTCCACCGGGACGCCGACGTTTCGCGCCGCGTTCGGGGCGCCGCCGGTCCCGAACATCCAGTTGCCGAACGTCGTGCGCAGCAGCACGAACGTGCCCAGGGCCGCCAGGCCGAGCCACCAGAAGATGGCGGCTGGTATCCCCGCGATCTCCCCCGCGAAGATGGCCTGGAAGAAGCTCCCCTCGGTCTCGGTCCTGAGGCCCCCGACCTGCGTGCGGTTCGTGATCAGGCGCGTGAAACCTATCGTGGCCCCGCGCAGGATAAACAGCGACGCGAGCGTGACGATAAACGACGGCAGCCGGTCTTTATCACCACGTAGCCGTTCAGGAACCCGACGACGAGCGCGACCGTGAAGGCCAGGAGCAAGGCCGCCCACAGCGGCCAGCCGTACTCGGCGATGGGGATGGCGATCAGGATGCCCGCCGCCGCCACCATCGAGCCGATCGAGAGGTCGAACTCGCCCGCGATCATGAGCATCGCCACGGGGACGGCGAGGATCCCGAGCTGCGCGGCCACCTCGAGGTAGCTTATCGTCCCGGCGCTCGTCAGGAACCCCCGGTCGCCGGCCACGACCGCGAAGAAGACGAAGACCAGGATGGCCCCCGCGACCGCACCCAACTCGGGGCGGTTAAGCAGCCTGCTCAAGAGGCCGGCCTTGCGGACCCTCTCGTCGAGTGGTCGACCCGCGGCAGTTGCCATTTCCACCTCCTTTCCCGAAGGGTGGGGGCGCGTCGCGCCCCCCGCCCGGACTCGTTAGCGGATTCCGTCCTCGGTGAGCTGGATGACCCGCTCGGCGTTTTCCTGAGTGACGAAGGCCGGACCCGTGAGCACCTCCGAGGCCGGTATCGTCCCGTTCTCGACAAACTGGGTCATGAACACGACCGGCAGGTAACCCTGCAGGTACTGCTGCTGATCGACGGCGAACAGGATGTTGCCGTCGCGCACCGCCTCGAGCACCTGGGGCGACAGGTCGAACGTGGCGAACGCGACGTCCTCCGCCCTTCCGGACGCGTCGAGGGCCGCCAGCGCGGGCTCGGCGCCGGTGGGGCCGAGCGTGAGCATGCCGTCGAGGTCCGGGTTCTGGCCGAGGGCCGTTTCTATGGCCGCCTGCGCGCCGGTCGGGTCGGTGAGGTCCACCGAGACGACCTCCACCGTGCCGCCCAGGCCCTGCTCGAAGCCCTCGCAGCGCTGGTCGAGCGCGGCGTTGCCGACCTCCTGGTTGATGCACAGCGCGTTGGTGACGCCTTCATCGGCCATCCGCCGTCCGGCCTCCTCGCCGGCTATAAGCTCCGTCTGGCCGACGTGGGTGAGCAGCCCGAGCTCCTCGTAGACGTCGCTCCCCGAGTTCATGGAGATCACCGGGATGCCGGCGTCCACGGCGCCCTGGATGGACTCGCGCAGCGCGTCGGCGTCCGGGATCGAGACGATGAGGCCGTCGGGCTCCGTGGCGACCGCCGCGTCGATAAGCTGGCTCATCTCCACCATGTCGAAGGTGTCGGGCGCGTTGTACTCGACCTTGACACCCATATCCTCGGCCGCCGCGTTGACCCCGTTCTGCACCACGGACCAGAACGGATCCGAGGCCTGCCCGTGCGTGACGACCGCGAGGTTGATATCACCGCGGTTGGGACCTCCCTGGGCTCCGCCGCCCCCGCCGCCTTCCTCCCCGCCGCCCTGCTCCCCACCGCAAGAAGCGAGCGCAAACAGCACCACGGCCATCACGACAACCCAAACACCGATCCTGAA
>JADDPR010000186.1 GCA_016781775.1 Rubrobacter sp.
ACCCCATGTTGGTGAGGTTGCTCGACGCCGTCCCGGTCGGTATATTGCCGATCACGTGATGAGAGCGATGGGGTCCAGGAAGCCGGTTTGAGTCCGGCACAGTCCCGCCACTGTAACCGGGGAGCGAACCCGAAAAAGCCACCGTTTACACGGGAAGGCCGGGGTAGCGGAGATCCGGAAGTCAGGAGACTGGTCCGTCGCTTTTCGAAAACCGACCGGGGCGAGGACCCCGAGGGAGGTTCGTGATGGAGAGAAACCCCGTCGAACGGCGCATCTCGTTGGGGGAGATACCTCTATGGAGTTGGCTGATGGGAGCGCTTCTGCTGGCGATGCTCTTCGCCCTTCTTTCGGCCAGCGGGGCACTGCTCGCGCCCTTGCTCGGGCAGGCGGCGGAGGTTGCCGATTACCTGCACGAGTTCGCCCACGACGGGCGCCACCTGCTCGCCGTTCCCTGCCACTAGGGGTCGGGAAACGTGATCGCGGTGTATTTGCGCCGGGGGATGCTCGCCGGGCTGCTGGCGGGGCTCCTCGCGGGGCTTTTCGCGTTCTTCGTCGGTGAGCCGTTCGTCGATCAAGCCGTCCATCTAGAAGAGGCAGCCGGCGGCGGTGCGCACGAAGAGGCGGTCTTCGACCGTCCGACCCAAAAGGTCGGGCTCTTCTTTGCCACGGGCTTCTCCGGGATTGCCATCGGAGGGATGTTCGGGCTGGCGTTCGCATACTTCCGCGGCCGCTTGGATCCCGAAAGGGATTGGAACCGCAGCCTGTCGCTGGCGGCGGCGGTCTTTGCCGGGGCGGTTTTGGTGCCCTTCCTCAAGTACCCGGCCAACCCCCCCACCGTCGGGGACCCCGCCACCATCGGGCCTCGCACGGCCGCTTACTTCACGATGGTCGCCCTTTCCCTGCTCGCGGTCCTTGCGGCCTGGTACGCCTCGAGAACGCTCCGGGAGCGGGGGACGAGCCTCCCGGTACGCCACGTGGCGGTAGGGGCGGGGCTCGCGGTCGCCGTAGCGGGCCTGTTCTTGGGGCTTCCGGCCGCCGCGGAGCCCGGCCGGTTTCCGTCCGGGCTGCTGTGGGACTTCCGACTCTCGTCTTTGGGAACCCAGGTCGTCTTCTGGACGGGGCTCGGGGTCGTCTTCGGTTCGCTGTGCGAGCGGGCGAACCGGAAGCAGCCGCTACGCTGTTAAGGGGAATGCACACGGCTGCCCCAGAAGCCTCAAACGGGTCTGCGGGCCGCCCCGACGAGGCAGCCCGCAGACCCGTTGTTGCGCGCCGGTAGTCTCCGTCGCTTGGTACGCTTCGGCGTATCGAACACCGTGCGATGCCCCTAAAGGTCTTGGACTAAGACCGAAGCCGCCAGTTCTCCCCCGAGCGCGTGGGAGGCTCCGTCTTCGTCTTCGACGGTGACGCCGCCGTCGAGGGCGCGAACCTCTTCCACCTTCAGCAGCCGACCGGGGACGAGCCCACGATTCCCCAGGTAGGTCAACGTTGGCGCGTCCTCGTGGCCGCGGCCTTCTTCGCCAGGGAGGACGGGATTCGGTGAACCTCTTCAGGTTCATCGACGCGGAGAGGGCCTACTTGCCCGTGTCGCTGTTGTGCCGCGTGCTCGGGGTCTCCCGCGGCGGCTACTACGCCTGGCGCGAGCGGCTACCGTCGAGGAGGAGCCGCGAGGACGCCATCCTCACCGGGAAGATCCGCGAGGTCCACGAGCGCAGCAGGGAGACCTACGGCTACCCGCGGGTGCACGCCGAACTGCGGGCTTTGGGGGAGCGCTGCGGGCGCAGGCGGGTGGCGAGGCTGATGCGGGAGGCGGGGCTGCGGGGCTGCCTGCGCGGGCGCAAGAGGCGAACGACACGCCGCGATCCCCACGCCGCCCCCGCCCGCGACCTGGTACGCAGGAGGTTCTCGGCGGCCGAGTCGGATCGGCTCTGGCTGGCGGACATCACCTACGTCAAGACCGACGAGGGCTTCCTCCACCTTGCCTTCATCCTCGACGCCCACTCCAGGCGCATCGTCGGCTGGTCGATGGCGGAGCATCTTCCTTCGCGCCGAGTTGGTCGTCGACGCCCTGGAGATGGCCGTCTGAAGGCGAAAGCCCTCCGCCGGGCTGATCCACCACACCGACCGCGGCTCGCAGTACACGGCCCTCTCCTTCGGGAAGAGGCTCGAAGAGATGGGCATCGTGCCCTCGATGGGAAGGACCGGCTCCGCCCTGGACAACGCTATGGCGGAGAGCTTCGTCTCGACGCTGAAGGCCGAGCTGGTGGACCGCCATCGTTTCCCCACCAGAGGAGCGGCGAGGGTGGAGATCTTCGAGTACATCGAGGGGTTCTACAACCGGACGAGGCGCCACTCGGCGTTGGGCTACGAGAGCCCCAGAAACTACGAAGCGACTAGAATGGAGGAGGTGGTGGTGGCGTAGCGATGGAGTGTCCACCGATGTGAAGTAATCCCAAAGTTCCTGACCCGAGGCGTGCTTTTGCTCGGGCCACGGGGGCGGCCTTGGTGCTGTGCAGCACGATCGTAGTTCTTGCCGGTTCTTCCTGATGCCGCTGATGAGCGTAGGCCGATTGGCAACGTGCCCGCTCCGCCTGTGGCGTGTAGGGAAACGGCTCGAGAGGGCGAATCTCTCGATGAAGATGATCCGGCGCTCCTCAAGAGGGTAGCCGATGTGGTCGAACGAAACGTAGAACGAGAAAGCAGGAGGAAGGGAACAACCTTGGACACGAAGAAGACCGCAAAGGAACGTTGGGAAGAGGCGCGCTCGAAGACTCCTGAGCGTGATGCGGAGTTCTCGACGATGAGCGGGGTGCCGATCAAGCCCTTGTACACGCCCGAGGACCTCGAGGACTTCGACTACGACGAGAAGCTCGGCTACCCGGGGCAGTACCCCTACACGAGAGGCGTCTACCCGAACATGTACCGCGGGCGCCTGTGGACGGTGAGGCAGTTCGCCGGATTCGGTACCGCCAGAGAGACCAACAGGCGCTTCAAATACCTCATAGAGCACGGCCAAGGCGGCCTCTCGGTCGCCTTCGACATGCCGACCCTCATGGGGCTCGACTCCGACTCCCCGCTCTCCCCAGGAGAGGTCGGCACGGAGGGCGTGGCGATAGACTCGCTGGAGGACGTGGAGAAGCTCTTCGAGGGGATCGACATGGGGGCCATCTCCACCTCCATGACCATCAACGCCCCCGCCCACGTCCTCCTCGCCATGTACGTCGTCGCCGCCCAGAAGCAGGGCGTTCCCCCCGAGAAGCTCGCCGGCACGAACCAGAACGACATCCTCAAGGAGTACATCGCCCAGAAGGAGTGGATTTTCCCGCCCGAACCGTCCATGCAGGTCTTCAAGGACATGCTCGTCTACGCCACCGAGCACATGCCCCGCTGGAACACGGTCTCCATCTCGGGCTACCACATCCGCGAGGCCGGCTCGACCGCCGCCCAGGAGCTCGCCTTCACCCTCTCGGACGGCTTCGCCTACGTCGAGGCGGGGATAGAAGCCGGCCTCGACGTCGACGACTTTGCCCCCAGGCTCTCGTTCTTCTTCAACTCGCACATAGACTTCTTCGAGGAGATCGCCAAGTTCCGCGCAGCACGGCGCATCTGGGCGACGGTGATGAGGGAGAAGTACGGCGCGAAGGACGAAAAAAGCCTCCTCATGCGCTTCCACACCCAGACGGCGGGCGTGTCGCTCACCGCGCAGGAGCCGTACAACAACATCGCGCGCACCGCCTTCGAGGCCCTCGCCGCCGTCCTCGGCGGGACGCAGAGCCTCCACACCAACTCTTTTGATGAGGCTTTGGCCCTGCCGAGCGAGCAGGCGGTGAGGATCGCGGTGCGCACGCAGCAGATCGCGGCCCTGGAGACCGGCGTGGCCAACACGATAGACCCGTTGGCCGGCTCGTACTTTGTCGAGGCGCTGACGGACGAGCTGGAGAGGCAGGCCTACGAGTACTTCCGCCAGATCGACGAGTTGGGCGGGGTGGTGGAAGCGATCGAGGACGGTTTTCAGATGCGCGAGATCGCAGAGGCCTCCGCGCGCTACCAGCGGGAGATGGAGTCGGGACGGCGCCACATCGTTAACGTAAACATCTACGAGCCCAAGGACGAGTCCGACGTCGAGCTGCACCGGGCCAGCCTCGAGGCCGAGCGGGAGCAGGTAGGGAACCTAAAGGCCCTCAAGGAGCGCCGCGACAACGAGCAGGTCGAACGCTGCCTGGAGGCCATAAAGAAGGCCTGCCGCGAGGGCGAGAACGTCATGTACCCGACGATAGAGGCCGTCAGGGCCTACGCTACGGTCGGCGAGATCTGCAAGGCCATGCAGGAGGTCTACGGCTCCTACCGCGAGACGCCGTGGCTGTAGGGCGCGTCGGGCGGGGTGCGTGCCGGGACCGCGTATTCCGCGACGGGGCGACCGACCGTTCGCACCGAGCGATGGGCGATGCGCCGTGCCCGATACGGTAAGGGTGATTGTGGCGAAGGTCGGGCTCGACGGGCACGACCGGGGGGCCAAGATCATCGCGCGGGCGTTGCGCGACGCGGGCATGGAGGTGATCTACACGGGCCTCCACCAGACCCCCGAGCAGGTCGTCGAGGCGACCATCCAGGAGGACGCCGACGCCATAGGGGTCTCCATCCTCTCCGGCGCCCACATGACGCTGCTGCCCCGCATCGTCGACCTCCTCAAGGAGAACGACGCCGAGGACGTCCTCGTCTTCTGCGGCGGCACCATCCCCAAGGAAGACATCCCGAAGCTGAAGGAAGCCGGCGTCGGCGAGGTCTTCACCCCCGGCACCCCGACGAAGAAGGCGGTCGAGTACCTCCGCCGGGCCGTACCGTCCGCGAGCTAGCGAGGATACGATCATGGCGAGCAAAGGAAAGAGAGAAGGCAGGGAGAAGGAGAGCGCGTCGGCCCTCGCCGAGGGCGTCGTCGCGGGGGACAAGAGGAGCCTCGCGCGGGCCATCTCGAAGATCGAGCGCGGGGACGAAAACCTCCCCGCGCTGTTCTCCGAGCTCTACCCGCGCACGGGGGAGGCGATCACGATCGGCTTCACCGGCCCCCCGGGCGTCGGCAAGAGCAGCATCATCGCGAAGCTCATACGCCTCTACCGCGACGAGGACAAGAAGGTCGGGGTCGTCTCGGTGGACCCGTCGAGCCCGTTCACGAAGGGTGCCATACTCGGGGACCGCATCCGTCTCGCCGACCACTTCCTCGACAAGGACGTCTTTATCCGCTCGATGGGGAGCCGCGGGCACCTCGGCGGGCTCGCGGCCGCTTCGAGGCTCGCCGGGATGACGATGGAGGCGGCCGGTTTCGACGTGATCCTCTACGAGACGGTCGGCGTCGGCCAGGGCGAGGTCGAGGTCGCTTCGGCGGCGGACACCGTTGTCCTCTGCCTGCAGCCGGGGGCCGGGGACGCGGTGCAGGCGCTCAAGGCCGGCGTCATGGAGGTCGCGGACGTGTTCTGCATAAATAAGGCCGACCACCCGCAGGCCCGGGGGACCGCCGCCGAGGTCCGCTCCATCCTCGAGATAGGCCACGAGCTCGACCCCGACGCCCCCGTCCCCCCCATAGTCCTCACCCGCGGCGACACCGGCGAGGGGGTCGCGGAGCTCGAAAAGGCGATAGAGGCCCACCGAGGGCACCTCATCGAAACCGGCGGCATGGAACGCCGCAGGCGCGCTTCCTTGAGGGACTTCGTGATCTCCTGGGCGACCGGGCGGCTCGAGAAGGAGATGGAGGAGAGGTTGAGAGGGGAAGACGCAGACGTGATGGAAAGGGTCTACGAGCGCAGGCTCGACCCCATCGCGGCGTCAGGGAAGATCCTGCGCCAGGCGTAGGCCGTCGGCACGGGTGGCCTCCCGATGGGGGACCCTCCGGGATCGAAAAAAGGAGGAAGAAGTGCACAACATAGGCAACTACGAGTCCACCTACGCAAGGTTCGACTGGGGGACGCCCGAGAGGTTCAACTTCGGGCGCGACGTGATCGACGCCTGGCCCTCCGACCGGCCGGCCATGATCTGGGTCGGGGCGAACGGCGAAGAACGCCGCCTGACCTTCGGGGACTTCGCCCGCCTCTCCAACAAGTTCGCCGGCGTCGCCCGCGACCTTGGGGTGAAGAAGGGCGACCGGGTGATGGTCCTGATGGGCAAGATCCCGGAGTGGCACGCCGTTCTGATCGGGCTCCTGAAGCTCGGGGCCGTCGCCATACCCTGTGCCCCCCAGCTCCGTGCCGACGACCTCGAGTTTCGTGCCGGTCACTCGGGGGCCGTGATGCTCGTCGCCGATCAGTCGGACGTCGAGGAGGCGGAGAGGGCTCGCCCGAAGGTGCCGGGCATAAAGAGCTACGTCTGCTTCGGGGCCGAGCGGGAAGGCTGGGAGCCCTGCGAGCAGCTGATGGAGGCCGCCTCGACCGAGTTCGAGGCGGAGGACACGTCGGCCCAAGACAACTCCTTCATGCTCTACACCTCGGGCACGACGAAGCACCCGAAAGGAGTCGTCCACACCCACGGCTACGCCCACGGCAAGAGGATGCAGGCCCATTACTGGCTCGACTTGCAAGAGGGCGACAGGCTCTGGTGCACCTCCGGGACGGGTTGGGCGAAGAGCATCTGGAACGTCTTCCTCGGGCCGTGGAGCTGGGGCACCGAGTTGTTCTTCCACGAGGGCGGCTTCGACCCGGCAGAACGCCTGGACCTTATCCGTCGCTACGCCATAACCGTCCTCTGCCAGGCCCCGACCGAGTACCGCCTGCTCGCCAAGACGCGAGAGCTGGAGGAGGCGGACCTCTCGAAGGTACGCCATGTGGTCTCGGCGGGAGAGCCGCTGAACCCCGCCGTCATCGAGCGGTGGAAGGAGTTGCATGGGCTGACGATCTACGACGGCTACGGCCAGACCGAGAACACGCTCCTGGTGGGCAACTTCCCGGGCCTTGAGGTGCGGCCCGGCTCGATGGGCAAGCCCTCCCCTGGCTGCGACGTGAAGGTCCTGGACCTCGACGGCAACGAGTGTCCGCCCGACGAACCGGGAGACATCGCGCTCGCGAACAACCCGCCGGTGCTCTTCAAAGGCTACTGGGAGCAGCCGGACGCCACGGAGGCGTGTTACCGGGACGGCTACTACCTCACCGGTGATAGGGCGTACCGGGACGAGGACGGGTACCTGTGGTTCGTGGGGCGCTCCGACGACGTGATCCTCTCGGCCGGCTACCGCATCGGGCCGTTCGAGGTCGAGAGCGCGCTCATCGAGCACCCGGCGGTCGTCGAGAGCGCCGTCGTCGCCTCACCGGACGAGGACCGCGGCAGCGTCGTCAAGGCGTTCGTAGTCCTGGGCAAAGGCTGCGAGCCGTCGAACGAGTTGGTTAGAGAGATCCAGGACTTCTGCAAGGGGCAGACCGCCCCGTACAAATACCCGCGCAGGATAGAGTTCGTCGCCGAGCTCCCGAAGACGACTAGTGGAAAGATCCGCCGCGTCGAGCTCCGACTGCGGGAGGAGAGCGCGACCGCCCGAGACGCTGCAAATAGCCCGGCCGCCTCGAGCTAGCAACCGAGGGATAGGGCCTTGAGTAATCGCGTGGTGCGTCTGGATGTACGAGACAGGCTTAAGCTGTAGACGAAACAGGAGGCGAAGATGGCGGATAGGGCGGTAGTTTTGGGGGCGGCGCGGACGCCGTTCGGCAAGTTCGGCGGGGCGCTCTCGCCACTGGGCGCGACGGAGCTGGGTGGGGTGGCCATAAGGGAGGCGCTGGACCGCTCAGGGATCGAGGACGCCGAGGTGCAGCACTCGATCTTCGGCCAGGTGGTGCAGGCCGGGGTCGGGCAGATACCTTCCCGCCAGGCGAACTTCCACGCGGGCCTCCCGTTCTCCCTGACGACCGAGACCCTCAACCAGGTCTGCGCCTCGGGGATACGCAGCGCGACGCTCGCCGAAACCCTGATACGGGCCGGCGACTACGAGGTCGTCTTGGCCGGGGGCATGGAGAGCATGTCCAACTGCCCGTACCTCCTGCCGAACGCGAGGTGGGGCGCTCGTATGGGCGACACGGCCGCCCGAGACGCGATGATGCACGACGGCCTGCTCGACGCCTTCGAGCACGTGAACATGGTCCGCTTCGGCTCCGACGGGGCCAAGAGGTACGGCATCTCGCGCGAGGAGCAGGACGAGTGGAGCTACCGCAGCCACCAAAGGGCCGCCGCGGCCACCGACGAGGGCCGGCTCGCCGAGGAGATCGTCGCCGTCAAGGTGCCGGGTAGGAAGGGCCAGACGACCTACGTCGAGCATGACGAACCCATCCGTCGCGACACTACCCCGGAGAAGCTGGCGGCCCTCGAACCGCTCGACGAAGGCGGCACCGTAACCGCGGGCAACGCGCCAGGCGTCACGGACGGGGCGGCGGCGCTGGTGCTCTCGAGCGAGGGATACGCCGAGAGGCGCGGCCTCGAACCTTTGGGGACGATCGTGGCGCACGCAAAGGTCGCCGAGGGGCCGCCCGATCTTTTGACCGTACCGGGTAACGCGGGGAAGCTCGCGCTCGAGAAGGCCGGGTGGCAGGCCGACGACCTCGACCTCGTGGAGATCAACGAGGCGTTCGCGGGGGTCGCGATCCACTCGACGAGTATACTCGGCGTGGACCCCGAGATCGTCAACACGAGCGGCGGGGCGGTGGCTTTGGGGCACCCGATCGGAGCCTCCGGCGCGCGCATCCTGATGACGCTCCTCTACGGGCTCAGGCGCAGGGGCGGGGGCAGGGGGCTCGCGGCGCTCTGCTCCGGCGGCGGCCAGGGCGACGCCGTACTCGTCGAGGTGTAGGGGGGGGCAAGGTCTTGGATTTCGGATTGAGCGAAGAGCAACGGAGGATACGGGAGCGGGCCGCGGAGTTCGCCGACCGGGAGGTGGCCCCGAACGCGGCGAGGCTCGACCGGGAGGACCGCGTCCCGTTCGAGACGCTGGAGAAGCTGGCCGAGATGGGCTTCGTGGGCCTGTGCGTGCCCGAGGAGTACGGCGGGGCGGGGGCGGACTTCGTCTCCTACTGCCTCATGCTGGAGGAGCTGAGCCGCGCCGACGCAGGGGTGGGCGTGACGCTCGCCGTGCACACGAGCGCGGGGACGATGCCGATCCTCGAGTACGGCACCGAGGAGCAGAAGGCGCGGTGGGTGCCGGACCTGGCCGCGGGGCGCAAGATCGGCTGCTTCGCCCTCACCGAGCCGACGACGGGCTCGGACGCCGCCGCGATCCGGACGAAGGCCGAGAGGGTCGAGGGCGGCTACAGGATCACGGGGCACAAGCAGTGGATCACCAACGGCCGCATCGCCGGCACCGCGATCGTCTTCGCCCGCGCGGAGGGCGGAAATACGGAAGGCCCGACAGCCTTCATCGTGAGCACGGACGCGGACGGCGTCTCCTTCGGCAAGCACGCCAAGAAGATGGGCGTGATCTCCGCCACCACCGACGACCTCCTGCTCGACGACGTCTTCGTACCGGAGGAGGACCTGCTCGGCGAGGAGGGGAAGGGCCTCAAGGTCGCCCTGGGCACCCTCGACCCGGGGCGGATCGGCATAGCGGCGCAGGCTACGGGGATCGCGGAGGCGGCCTTCCGGTACGCGACCGCGTACGCGGCGGAGCGCGAGACGTTCGGCAAGCCGATAGCGGAGCACCAGGCGATAGCCTTCAAGCTGGCGGAGATGCAGACGAAGATAAAGGCCGCGCGCCTCCTAACCCTCAAGGCGGCGTGGGCCAAGGACAAGGGGATGCGCGTCACCGAGGCGGGCGCCCGCGCAAAGCTTTTCGCGAGCAGGACGGCCAACGAGGTCGCGTACGACGCGCTGCAGACCCTGGGCGGCTACGGCTACATGAAGGACGAGAGCCCCGTCGAACGCTACTACCGGGACGCGCGCGTCACGGAGATCTACGAGGGGACCAGCGAGATCCAGAAGCTCGTCGTCTCGCGCGGCATCCTGCGCGAGTACGAGGAGTCCCTCGAGGCCCCCGGCGGGGTGCCCCAAGGGCGGTCGGTGGTGGGGTAGGCGTCCCCTCCGGCAAGCCAGGGGGAGAAATCGTTCGGCGCCGACGGTGCGAAAGGAGAGCGATGCGGACAGAAGGACACACCTTCATCGTGACCGGAGGCGGCTCGGGCCTGGGTGCCGCGACCGCGCGCCTGCTGGTGCGGCGGGGGGCCGGCGTCGTCGTGGCCGACGTGAACGAGGAGGCCGGCAAGGCCATGGCCGCCGACCTCGGTAAGAAGGCGCGCTTCGTCCGGACGGACGTGACCGACGAGGACAGCGTGCAGGGCGCCGTCGACGCGGCCCGCGACGAGTTCGGCGGGCTGCATGGTCTCGTGAACTGCGCCGGCATCGGGCCCGCCGAGAAGGTGGTGGGCAAGAGGGGCGTCCACTCCTTAGGCTCCTTCACGAAAGCGGTACAGATCAACCTGATCGGCACCTTCAACGCCATACGGCTCGCGGCCCCGATCCTGATGGAGAACGAGCCGGACGAGGGGGGCGAACGCGGGGTCATCGTCAACACCGCCTCTGTTGCGGCCTACGACGGGCAGATCGGGCAGGCAGCCTACGCCGCCTCCAAGGGCGGCGTCGTCTCCATGACCCTGCCCATTGCCCGCGAGCTCGCGAGCAGCGGCATCCGGGTGGTGACGATAGCCCCCGGCATCTTCGAGACGCCGATGCTCGCCGCCCTGCCCGAGGCGGCGCGCGATTCCCTCGGCAAGCAGGTGCCGTTCCCGTCGCGCCTCGGGAGGCCCGAGGAGTACGCGGCGCTTGTGGGGCACATCGTCGAGAACTCGATGCTCAACGGCGAGGTCGTGAGGCTCGACGGCGCCATCAGGATGGCTCCGAGGTAACACGCAGGTGCGGTTTTGGCGACCGTAGGGGAACGATGATAGGAGGAACATGCGACCTGAGGACATCGAGGGCCTGACCGTCGGGGGGCTCCTGGATCTCGTGGCGGAGCGCCGGCCGGAGGACGACGCCCTGGTCTACGTGGATCGGGGCCTGCGCTACTCCTACCGGGAGTTCAACCAGGCCGTGGAGAGGTGCGCAAGGGCGCTGATGGCGCTCGGCCTGAAGAAGGGCGACCACGTGGCGGTGTGGGGACAGAACGTGCCGGAGTGGGTGACCCTCCAGTTCGCGACCGGCAAGACCGGGACCGTGCTCGTCACCATAAACCCGGCGTACAGGTCCAACGAGCTCCGCTACGTCCTGGAGCAGTCCGACGCCGCGGCGCTCTTTCTGACGAGGGGCACGAAGGGGGCAGACTTCGTGAAGGTCCTGCGCGAGACCGTCCCCGACCTTGCCGACGCCGGGTCCGGAGAAGGGTTGGAGATCGAGGCGTTGCCCCACCTCAAGCACGTGGTCTTGATGGGGGACGACACCGCGGACGAGCCCGGGATCGTCAGTTACGACGAGTTCGTTGGAAGAGGCGGGGAGGTCTCCGAGGAGGAGCTGCGCGAGCGGCAGGCGTCGCTCTCGGCGGACGAGGTCATAAACATGCAATACACCTCGGGGACGACCGGGTTCCCCAAGGGCGTGCAGCTCACGCACGCGAACATCGTCAAGAACGCCTTCTACATCGGCGAGTGCATGAAGCTCGGGCCCGAGGATCGGGTGTGCATCCCCGTGCCGTTCTTCCACTGCTTCGGCTGCGTCTTAGGGACGCTCAACGCCGTCACGCACGAGGGGACGATGGTCCCGGTGGAGAGCTTCGACCCCGAAGCGGTCCTCAAGGCCGTCCACGAGGAGCGTTGCACGGCGCTCCTCGGGGTGCCGACGATGTTCATCGCGGAGTTGGACCACCCCGACTTCGAGAAGTACGACACGTCTTCTCTGAGGACCGGGATCATGGCCGGCAGCCCCTGCCCGATAGAGGTGATGAAGAAGGTAGTGAACGTCATGGGGGCGGACGAGATCACCATCGCCTACGGCCAGACCGAGTCCAGCCCCGTCATCACCCAGACGAGGACGGACGACCCCATAGAGAGGCGCGTCTCGACCGTCGGCCGGGCGCTCCCCAATGTGGAGGTCAAGATCGTCGGCGTGGAGAGCGGCGAGCCCGTCGGGCCGGGCGAGCAGGGCGAACTATGCACCCGCGGCTACCACGTCATGGAGGGCTACTACAAGATGCCCGACAAGACCCGCGAGGTGATAGACGACGAGGGCTGGCTGCACACCGGCGACCTCGCCACCATCGACGAGGACGGCTACGTCAGGATAACGGGGCGGGCGAAGGACATGATCATCCGCGGCGGCGAGAACGTGTACCCGCGCGAGATCGAGGAGTTCCTCTACACCCACCCGGCGATCTCCGACGTCCAGGTCTACGGCGTCCCGGACGAGAGGTACGGCGAGCAGGTCGCCGCCGCCGTAAAGGTGAAGAGAGGAGAAACCCTCACCGTTGGGGAGATCCAAGACTACTGCCGGCGAAACATCGCCAGGTATAAGGTCCCGAAGTACGTGGACTTCGTCGAGGAGTACCCGATGACGGCGAGCGGCAAGATCCAGAAGTACAAGCTCAGGGAGGCCTTTGTAGAACGCCACCGTCTTGAGGCCACTGCCGGGACAGACGCGTCGTGAGAGGAGAGAGACGACCGTGAACTTCGATCTTACCGTTGAACAGCAACGCTGGCGGGACCTCGCCCGCGAGTACGCGCAGGAGGAGATAAGGCCCAGGGCGACTCAACTGGACAAGGAGCAGGCTTTCCCCTACGACATCGTCGCCAGGATGACCGACCTCGGTCTGATGGGCATGACCGTCCCCGAGGAGTACGGCGGGTCGGGCGGCGACTTCGTGACCTACAACCTGGCGCTCGAGGAGATCAGCCGCGCCGACACCTCGGTCGGCATCACGATGGAGGCGCACATCTCGCTCGGCTGCTCCCCGATCGTCAACTTCGGCACCCCTCGGCAGAAGGAGCACTTCCTGGGCGAGGTCGTCCAGGGCGGGAGGAAGCTCTGGGCGTTCGGATTGACCGAGGAGAACGCCGGCACCGACGCCGGAGGCACGCGCACCACGGCGGAGCTGCGCGACGGCGAGTGGGTCATCAACGGGGCGAAGAAGTGGATCACCAACGCGGGCACGGACATCACCGCGGGCGTCACGGCGATCGCGCGCACCGGTACGCGGGAGAACGGCAAGCCGGAGCTTACCGCGATAATCATCCCCCAGGAAACCCCCGGTTTCACCCGCGGTCCCGGCTACGAGAAGCTCGGCTGGCGCGCCTCCGATCAGCGCCCCCTGTACTTCGAGGACTGCCGCGTGCCCGAGGAGAACTTGCTCGGCGAGCGCGGCAGGGGATTCCGCCAGTTCCTTCAGACGCTGGACGGGGGACGGGTAGCGGTCGGCGCGCTCTCCGTAGGGCTGGCGCAGGCCTGCTTCGACGAGGCGGTGGCCCGCGCGAAGGAGCGCGAGCAGTTCGGAAGCAGGATAGCCGAGTTCCAGGCCATCCAGTTCAAGCTCGCGGACATGGCGATGGAGATAGAGCTCGCCAGGAACATCGTGCTGAAGGCCGCCTGGCTCAAGGACCAGGGACGTCCCTTCTCCCGCGAGGCGAGCATGGCGAAGGTGTTCGCTTCGGAGACGGCCAAGAGGGCGGCCGACCAGGCGGTGCAGATCTGGGGCGGCGAGGGCTTCATGGAAACCAGCGCGGTGGCGAGGTACTGGCGGCAGGTGAAGATAAACGAGATCGGGGAAGGCACCAGCGAGATCAACCGCCAGATCATCGCCCGCAGCCTCCTGACGGAAGAGGGCGCCTTCGAGGCGAAGCAGAAGATGGTCGCTCAATGAACGACTTCCTTGCCAGCGTCAAGGTAAAGAGAGATCTGCGCCGGCGTCGAGGAGGTCGCCGATGAAGGTCCTCCTCATGTCGTGGGGCGAGAAGCTCCTGGTCTTTATTTGGGCGCCGAGCCTGCGCAGGATGTTGTAGAAGGCCTGGTCCGTCATCCCCCTCTTCTGCATCCGATCGCCCTTGTTGATCGGATGCAGAAGAGGGGACCCTCCTCGACGCCTCGGACCCCGAGCCACGCCTCTAAGGCGTCGGCGGCCCCTCCGGAGGCGTAGGTAATCCTGTCCTTCCGTCCCTTCCCGCCCCTGACCCTGAGCTCCCCGGTCTCGCCGCCGTAGTCGGAGAGGTTTAGGGCCGCCGCCTCCGCGCGCCTCGGGCCGCACCCGTAGAGCACGGCCACGGGCGCCGCGTCCCTCGCCCCGCGCCTCTTTTTGTTGTCTTCGGCATAAGCCCCGAAGAGCCTGCGGATCTCGCCGTGGGAGAGGGAGCGGCCGGGGGGAGGGAGGAGCCCCTGACCGGCGCGAGGTCCCTGGCCCTCGCGTAATTCTCGGCCGTCATGTAGCCGAGCCGGAAACATTCCTTGAGGACGCCCCTCAAGGCCGAGAGCATCTTGCTAGCGGTGGCCGGGGCGTAGGCGGCAACGAGCCTCGACCTCACGAAGGCGGTGTGCCCGTAGCGGAGCTCGTGCCAGGCGAGGCTCAAGGCGTCGGCCTCGCCGTCCGAGAGGAATCGGGCGATGTTTGTTCTCTAGGGACGCCCGCATGGATCTCCTCGAGCCCTCGGAGAGCGAGGCGAGGTAGACCACGGCCGGGTGCCTGCCCCCGGGCGGCCGCTGCGCGAGGACCAGCTCGGAGCCTGCACGAGGAGGGTCTGCGGGACCCATGACCTTGCCGATCAGGACCTCCGTCTCGGGACCCGGGGCCCCTCGTCCTCTTACCTCCCTATTAGTATTGGGAGCGGCGGGTAGCGCCTCCCGCGCGTCCCGATCCTTCTCCGCGCCGTACCCCACGCTATCCCTCCTCGCGCGACGTAGTGCACCCCAGGGATGCCCTCGAAGCCCGCGTCCTGAGTCCAGAGCGTCGCCCCGCAAGTCCGGGCTGTCGCGAGCATCACCGCGCACGCTATCGGCAGGTTCAGCTCGTGCGTCGTCCTCGCCGTGTCCAACGCCGTCTTGGCGTCGGGGCTCACGAGCTCCCCAAGGCGGAGCCCGCCTACGAAAGGGCCGACGAGGTTTCCTTGAGCCCCATGGACCGGGTGTGGTTCGTCCTGCAGGAGCAGGACGCGATAGAGCCCGGCGCCTCCTTCGGCGACCAGCGACTCCTGCGCCTCCCGCTGGCGGTTCGGGAACCAGTCGCCGTCAGGCTCGACCTCGTCGTCCAGTTGGTAAGGAGATAG
>JADDPR010000356.1 GCA_016781775.1 Rubrobacter sp.
TGGACCTGTTGCACAACTTCTTCCTCGAGTCCGGTGCCCGGATGGGCAAGATCCGGGTCTACGAGGCGACTTAGAACCCGGTGGCGCGTCACATGATCGGCTATCTTATCGTGCGTGGTGGCATGCATCAGGAGGCCTATGCCAAGGCCCTCTCCGACCTCTCCGGCGTGGACGTGACGAAGCTGTTGCCGGTGCCGGAGATCGAGAGCGACAACTACCCGGATGCCAGGAACTTCATGAACCAGGGCTTCCACAGAATTCTGTACCGCTTCAGCCCGGAAGACTACAAGGAGATCGGCCAGATCTGGAACGGCATCTCCGCGATCGACGGGACGCAGCGCGAGGTCCAGGACGGCCCGCCCGAGGGTGGCGAGGTGCCCGACCTCAACCCGGCCCCGCCGCTGTTCGCCCCCGGCGTCAACGCCGAGGACATCGCCGAGATCGCCAAGCGGCTTTAGCCAGAGAGCAAACCTCACGGGGAGCAGGGGTCGGTGCCTTCGGGCGCCGGCCCTTGTCGCGTTTCCCTAGTCCCGATCGAGGCCGAGGATGGCGGCGTAGAGGTCGAGGCGGTTCACGATGCCGATCACCCGGCCGCCCTCGGTAACGACGACGCTCGAGACGCCGTCGTGGACCATCTTGTGCGCGGCGACGATCTCGCTCTTACCGAGGTCGATCTGGGAGACTTTTCTGGTCATGACCTCGCTCACGGGATTATCGGCTGATTCGGTGAAATAATGAATCCATGCATCCGCGCCCTCGCTGATAAAAGAAACGTCGTCCATCGTCGAGAAGTATTTGGGGAGCGCGGAGGCCAGAAGGTGGCCGTCGGTGACGAAGCCGACGAGAACCCCGCCGCCGTCGACCACGGGGACACCGGGGACGTTGTTCCGCAGCAAAACCTCCAGGACCTCACGCTCCGTTGCGTCCGGGGTGACGGTCACCGCCGGGTGCATGATCTCCCTTAGCTTTATGTCTTTGCCGCTGCCGCGACGGGGCGGGCCTTCTGCGCTCATAGGGACCTCCTGAAGTAGGCGAACGGGATTATATAATCGCGCCGTCGTCCATACCCTGGAGGGAGCTGGTCCGCATGGAGGCGATCTTCGCCGTAGCGCTCTTCGTCGTGGTGCTCGTCCTCGTCGGCACGGAGGTCGTCAACCGCACCGTGGCCGCCCTTCTGGGGGCCGCCGTCGTCATCTCGTTCGGCATCGTCGAGCAGAGCGAGGCCGCGACAGAGTTTATCGACTGGAACACCATCGGGCTCCTGGCCGGGATGATGGTCATAGTCGCCGTCCTCGACAAGACCGGCCTCTTCGAGTACCTCGCCATAAAGAGCGCCCGTTGGGGCAAGGCGAAACCGGGGCGGATAATGATCTTGCTCGCCGTCGTCACGGCGGTGCTCTCAGCGTTTCTGGACAACGTGACCACCGTTATTCTGATGGTACCGGTGACGTTTCTTATCGCCGATGCGCTGGGGGTCTCGCCCCTACCGTTCATGCTCACGCAGGTTCTGGCCTCGAACATCGGCGGGGCCGCGACCCTGATCGGGGACCCGCCGAACATCCTGATCGGGAGCGCGGCCGGCCTCTCCTTCGCCGACTTCGTCGTCAATCTCGCCCCGGTCGTGGTCCTGACCCTGCCCTTCGTCCTCGTCTACCTCTACTTCGTGTTCAGGGGGGAACTCAAGGCGAGTCCGACCTCCGAGGAGACGGTCATGAGCCTCGACGCCCGGGGCGCCATCCGCGACCCCGTGCTGCTCAGGAAGTGCCTGATCGTGCTCGGCGCCGTGATCCTCGCGTTCTTTTTGCACGGAGCCCTGCACCTGGAGGCGGCGACGATAGCGCTCTTCGGGGCCGCCGTGCTGCTGCTCTACGCCAGGAGCGACGTCGAGGAGGTGCTGCGCGAGGTGGAGTGGCCGACCCTGTTCTTCTTTGTCGGGCTGTTCGTGCTCGTCGGGGGGCTGGAGGCCACCGGGGTCGTGGGGGGCATCGCGGAGCTCATGACGGCCTTCGACGCCACGAGCGCGCTCGCGGCGGTCGTGATCCTGTGGGGAAGCGGCATCGCGAGCGGGGTGATAGACAACATCCCGTTCACGGCGACCATGATCCCGGTGGTTCAGGAGCTCGCTCGGAGCGAGAACCTCACGGAAGCCGAGCTACGCCCGCTGTGGTGGTCGCTGGCGCTCGGCGCTGACTTCGGCGGGAACTTTACGCTGATTGCGGCCTCGGCAAACGTCGTGGTGGCCGGCATGAGCGAACGGGCCGGGCAGAAGATCTCGTTCGTCAAGTTCCTCCTGTACGGCATCCCGGTGACCCTGATCTCGCTCGTCGTCGCCACGGTCTACGTGCTCGTCAGGTACTACACGTAGGGGACCGTTCCGCCCTTACAGCAGGAACAACAGGACGTACGCCGTGCTGATGGCGATGGCTATCACGGTCAGGGGCAGGCCGACGAGCATGAAACGCATAAAGGAGATCTTGAGCCCGTGGCGCTCGGCCATACCGGCGACGACGAGGTTGGCGCTCGCGCCGATGAGCGTCGCGTTCCCGCCGAGGCAGGCGCCTAAAGCGAGCGACCACCACAAGGTCTCCAGGGTCGAGGCGTCGTAGCCGCGCGCCTCGCCGATCCCCTCGACGACCGGGATCATGGTCGCCGTGAACGGGATGTTGTCCACCACCGCCGAGGCGATCGCGCTCCCCCACAGGATCGTCACGGCCGTGACGGCTAGGGAGTCCGAGGCGGAGCCCAGGTAGTCCGCGATCGCGCCGATGATGCCGACGGCCTCCAGCGCGCCGACCATCACGAAGAGGCCGACGAAGAACAGGATCGTGGGCCACTCGACGTCCCCCAGAGCCTCCTCCACGTCGGAGCGGCACACGATCATCGCGAGCGTGGCCCCCGCGAGGGCGACGACGGCGGGGTTGAGCCCGGTAAGATCCTGCAGGAAGAAGCCGAGCACGGTCGCGCCCATCACGCCCCCCACCCGAAGCAGCAGGCTGCGGTCCGCGATGGATGCCGCGGGGTCGAGCGCGAAGATCTCGCGCCGGTTCTCCTCCGAGAAGCGCATCTTCCGCCCCCACGCAAACCACAGGATCGCCAGCGTCACCGCCAGCACGACCACGACCGGAGGCCCGAGGTTGACGATAAACGAGTTGAACGAGAGGCCGGTGGCCGTCCCGATGATGATGTTGGGCGGGTCCCCGACGAGCGTGGCCGTCCCGCCGATGTTCGAGGCGATGACCTCCAGGAGTAGAAACGGCAAGGGATCCTCGTCGAGGACGTCGGCGAGGAGCAGGGTCATGGGGAACATCAGGAGGACGGTCGTGACGTTGTCCAGAAAAGCCGAGAGCACCGCCGTTACGACGCCGAGGTAGATCAGGATCCGCCCCGGACGCCCACCCGCGAGCTGGGCGCTCCTTATCGCGAGGTAGCCGAAGAGGCCCGTCCCCCTGAGGATGCCGACCAGGATCATCATCCCGATCAAAAGCCCCAGGGTCTCCCAGTTTACGGCCTCTACCGCCTCTTCCTGCCCGATGGCCCCCGCCACGACCACGAGCACCGCCCCCATAAGGGCGGCGGGCGTGCGGTGGAGCTTCTCCGTCGCGAAAAGCGCCAGCACCGCCACAAAGACCGCGACGGCGAAGACCGCGAGCAGGGTGCCCTCAGGCATCGATCACTTACGAGGCGAGACCACGCGGCCCCGCCGAACCCGGGAGCGGTGTGACCGCTCGCCCCTTCC
>JADDPR010000522.1 GCA_016781775.1 Rubrobacter sp.
GCCTCGCCGTCCGCATGCTGACGCCGGCCTGCTCGGCCGCGGCCACCACCTCGCCGTGGGGCACCGGTCCGTCGGCCAGCAGCTCCGCCAGGAACTCCTGGGCCGCTTCCAGCGCCGAGGACTCGTCGTCGCGCGGGGCGGCCAAGAGGTCTCCTGCGGAGAGGCCGGTCTCCCCCCGCCACTCCACCCGCACCGCGCCGTTGTCGGCCTGCTGGAGGGTGAAGGCGAGACTCGGAGCGGGGGCCGCCAAGTTGTTCTTGACCGGCGCGAGTACACGTCGATCCCCGTCGTCGGGGTCGGCGCCGACTATCATCCCGGAGCGCGCCGCCCCGATTATGCCGATGGACCCGCCGCCCCGATACACCGGGTTCTTGCCGCCCGATTTATTCAGATGGCGGACCACGACGACCGCGGCCCCCGTCTTCTCGGCCAGCTTTGCGAGGGGAGCCAAAGCCCGGCGCACGTCCTGATCGCGGTAGGAATCCGTCTTGCCGCTCAGGAAAGCCATCAAGGGGTCGACGATTACCAGGGCCGCCCCCACGCGCTCGATGGCCTTCTCGATCAACGGCATGTCCTCGGGGATGGAGAGGAGCCGCTCCATCCCCTCCCCGTCGAGCACCGTGGCCAGGGCGACGACTCTCTCGGGGTCGCCGCCGGCGGCGTCGAGGCGGGGCCTGATAGTGTCGGCAAGTCCGTCCTCGGCGGAGCAGATCACCGCGCCCGCGGCCTCGCACGGGGAGCCGTCGGGCAGACCGAGCCCGGCGCTTACCCGGGCGGCGAGGTCGGTGGTCATCGCGCTCTTCCCGAGCCCGGGGTCGCCGTCGACGATGCTCAGCTTGCCCCTCGGTATGCGCCCCTGCCACAGCCAGCCCACCCTCTCGGGCTGCACGTCGGAGAGGAGGGTGCCCGCCTCGTCGGTCACGACGGTCGTGACGGCGTGGCTGCCGTCCCTGGCCGCCCGCTCCACTTCGGGGCTCCCGGATTCGTAGCGGGCGACGCTGCGGGCGATCCCGCGGACCTCGCCCTGGTCCAGGGGCGGGTCGCACTTGGCCTCGTTCTCGGCCAGAAGAGCCGCAGAGATGGCCTCCTCCCCGAAGCCCCTCCGCCTCATGGTCCCGGCCAAGCTCGTCAGGGTGACGTTCCTGCGGCCCGGAAGTATCCGCTCACCGACGGTTTCCGCCGGGCCATGCTGCCCTGAAGCCCGCCCTCGGGACAAGGCCGGGCCCTCGTGGGCCACGGCTTCGAGCATTTCCTCGGTGACTACCCGCATCATCACGCCACCTCGTCCGGGACCTTGAGGATCCGGGAACGCCGGTGGGGGCGCTCGGGGGTGTTCGCGCCCTTCGCGTTGCGGGTCCCGTAAAGCCTTATCAACCGTGAGGCGTTGTGGACGCTGACGTCGATCTTCACCTGATCGTCGTCGAACTTGTAGGCCAAGGCCCGCAAGAAGCCTTTCACCAGCTCCCGGCTCTTCTCGTCGTTCGGCAGGTCGATGGGGTAGAGGAGGTGGAACCCTCCTCCGCTATTGGCGATGACGGGCTCCGGCCAGCTCAACCCCCTCAGGTAATCCCTGACGGCCTTCGACCTGAGGTACGCTTCCCGCTTCTCCTCGTTTGTAGACGACACGCCCGAAGGGCGCACGGGGTCCACGTCGACGAGCAACCAGCGGCGCCGCACGATGTCCCGGTCGGCCGTGGTGCTCTCGACCTTGCCCACGGTCTCGTTGAGGACGCGTTCCGAGAAGGCGGGACCGATCTCGTTCAAGGTCACGTAGACCTGATACCCGCAGCGGTCAAGCTGCCACGCCTTCCTCGCCAGGATGTCATGATCGTCGTAGTACCCAGACAGGATGTCGCCGCTCGGACCGAAGGCCCGCATCTCGACGACGGAGCCGTCGTCGAACAGGATGCCAAGGGACCGGCGGACCTCCGCGCGCGGGTCCGTCAGCGGTTCCAGCACCCTCCCCCGATCTTCGTCGGAGGAGTTATTTTCCAGTACACTCAATTTGTCCTCACTTTCAGCCCCGGCGACGTTGGTAGCGGGCCAGGGGCTAGGGGCTAGGGGCCTCTCCTGTTGGCGCAGGAGAGGCTTCTACAAACTCTGCTGATCCTCCCTGCTAGGCCATTCGCTTCCTCCTCTCCTCATCGAACCCACCCTCATTCAGTCCCCGCAGATGAGGTCCGCGGGGGGCACATCCAGGACCTCCGACAGCTTCCGGATCGTCTTCATGTAGGCGCCTCGCCTCGCGTCCTTCTTCTCGAGCTCGAAGATCGTCGTCTGATTGGTGCCCACCATGCGCGCCAGCTCCCGTTGAGTGAGGCCCGCCTCCAAGCGGCGGGCCTTAAGCCCACCGAGCCAGATCGACCTGACGTCGGAAAGGCGCCATGCTTGGTCTTTGAGCCTGTTCACCTGGCGGCGCCGTTCGGCCACATCCTTCTCGGAGGCGCTCACGCCACGCCCCTCCTGTCCCTCCTGGAGCACCGGATTCTCGATCCTGTTTTGAGAGTCCAGGTCCTCGGGCGCCACCTTCAGCACCTCACATAGCCGCAGAAACGTGGGGTGATCCGCGCTGTCCCGATTCTCCAGGTCGGCTATCAACGTCTGGTTCTTGTCGATCAGATCGGCCAGTTCCTTCTGGCTGAGTCCGGATGCCACTCGACAAGGCTTTAGGCCTCCAACGAAATACTGCTCCCGCTGCCGTTTTGCTTCTACGCGCTGCTCCAGAAAGCTCCGGTAGCGCTTCCCCGTAGACACCTGCTCGTCTCCTTCCTCGCTCGGGAAGACCTCTTTCGCCCGTCGTATATAGATAACCGTTCGAAACGGTATCAAGACACCTTTTGGGAGGCTTTTGGCGTAAACATCGAATGCCTGGCGAGGATAGGTGTCCTTCATGAAGAGAGCACGCGGAGCCTACCGAGGTCCCGCCGAGCGGTTCTCCCTCAGGAACCTCTCGACCTCCCGAACATTAACGCGGATGCTCCTCTCACCGATGCGCACCGCGGGCAACTCCCCGCGCTGAATGAGGTCGTACATCCTAGAACGCGGCACGCCGAAGTACTCTGCGGCCTCCGCCACCTTCATCCACTCCCTGCGCTCTCGCTTCACCATCGCCGCCTTTCGTTTCGTCTTGCTCCTATACAGAGGAATGACCTTTCGAAACGGGATCGGCTAACAGAGACAGACCGCCGCTACTGAAGAGGAAAGAAGATCGCGCTTAGAACCTTGGTCGACGTACCAGATTACTCTAGGCCAACTTACTGCAACCGTACTGCAACCTGGGCGGGAAGGAACCGGACACAGCAGGAAAGGTGACGGGCACGGAGGCGGGTTATTGGCTTATCTAGGCTAGATTCTCCAACGGGGCGGTACGGGTAAGGATACGGTAAGCTGCCTTCGCATGGCAGAGGTCACGAGTTCGAGTCTCGTCAGGTCCACTAACCCCTTGAATGAAAAGCGGAGGGCTTTCGGTAAAGTTCCGGGAACCTCCGCTTCTTACGGCACGGCTCTTTGCGCGAGTGTGCTCTTCAGCTCGGTCCATCCTGTCCGTGACGCGTGCACCAGGAAGACCGGTGTTGCTTCAAATGGTGTCGGCGGTCTGGTCCACCACGGTCTGGCGTTCGGGGACGATCCAGAGCATTACCCGCTCGCTTTTTATGGCGTTCTCGTCGTACGGCTGGCCATCGTACTTCTGCGAGAGCTCGTCGAGCTGGTCCCTCGCCTCCTGACCCGTCACCGTCTCCGCCACCAGGCCGCGTATCTCGGCGTAGCGGTAGGGATTCTCCTCGTCCCGGATCGTCAACGTCACCCTCGGGTCGCGCTGGACGTTCTTGAACTTGGGACGGTGGGTCTCGGTGTTGACCACGAGGCGCTCGCCGTCGGAGTGGACCCAGACCGGATGGGTTTGAAAGTGTCCGGAGGGGAAGATCGTGGTGATGTGCGCGTAATTCCTGCCCTGTGCCAGCCCCACCGTGGCCGGGTGCAGCTCGGGGCCATTCTTGCTGGTCGCCGCCATCCCTGGAATACCTCCTGTCTTCTGGTCCCGGACGCGGAAGCGCCCTGCTCGCGAGGATTACCCGCGCGTCCCCCACGAGAAACGCGGGTTCTACAGCCGGGCCAGCGCTTGCCTCCGTCTCCTCCCCCTTTGGATCGTAGGAGGCGGGGTAGTGCATCGTCGCTACACGACCTATCTCCTAGACCGCGAGCGAGACGAGGGCGTAGGCGAAGATACCGGTAAGCACGGTCAGCCCGAGGTTTCCGAACCTGAGGGCGACGAGCACCGTGGGGACGAGAGCCGCCGCGTTGCGTACGAGCTCCGCGCTGTGACCCGTAGTGGAACCTCCTGGAAACAGGGAGGTAACCAGGAGCGCCACGACGACGGCGGGCCCGACGAGGGGTAGCAGGCTCCCGGTTGAGTCCTCTTGTCCCGTCCTCTCGCGACGCCGCAGGGCAACGAGGAGCGGCAGAAAGCGCATAAGGTAAATCCCCACGCCCGCCACGAGGAAGAGCAGGAGGAGAAGCCCCGCACTCACTCGCCCTCCTGCCCACGGTTCGCCGTGGTTTTTGCCAGGAGGAGACCGAGAGCCGGTCCGGCGACGCCGGCGGCGGGGATGCTCCAGGCCTGGAAGCCTGCGAGGTGCAGGGTCGTTGCGACGGCGCCCGCCGCCAGAACCGTGGCGACGATGGGTTTTGTCTTCTCCCGTGGGGTGGCTCTCACCATGGGCACGAGCAGGGCGACGAAGAGGGCGGGGAGGGCGAAGGAGAGGGCTGGGGCGAGGATCGGAAGGGCCTCCACGAGAGCTGCGCCCGCCGCGGCGCCGAGGAGCGAGCCGAGCGCCCACGAGACGTAAGCCCCGAGCTCGAGGCCGAGCATCCAGCCCAGGCCAGCGGGCCTATGGGGCAGGGAGGACGCGGCGACGGCGAAGACCTCGTCGGTGAGGCCGAAGGCGGCGAGGGCGGAGTGCCGGGGGGTGAATCCCCGCAGGTGGGGGGC
Source organism: Rubrobacter sp. (assembly GCA_016781775.1). Taxonomy (GTDB): domain Bacteria; phylum Actinomycetota; class Rubrobacteria; order Rubrobacterales; family Rubrobacteraceae; genus Rubrobacter_F. The sequence continues at coordinate 4,991 of JADDPR010000522.1, forward strand.
CAGGGAGGGGCCGTAGATCACGTGCCGCAAGCCCAGGACGAGGGCGGTCGCCGCAGTCACGAGCCACGGGACGCCGGCCGCGACGAGGCCCACGATGGCTAACTGGCTCGCTCCGGAATAGACGATGAGGGACATTAGGACCGCCTCCGTCGTGCCGAGCCCGGCGCCCCTGGCGGCGACCCCGAAGGCCACCGAGGCGGGCACGTAGCCGATCACGACGGGGATCGACGCCCCCAGCCCTTGCGTAAAACTTGGATATTCTGCGACCTCGTTCCGCACGAAGGTGTTCCTTCCCAGTCCGCCCCGTCGGGCAGGCATGGACTCTATACGCCGCGGCACATTATGGGGAACGGAGGTGTTCGGTTCTCAACCGCGGCCCAGGCCTGCCTCGCGGGCGCGGATGATGACATGAGCGCGGTCGGCGACATGGAGCTTGGCGAAGACGTTGGAAACATGGTTGCGCACGGCCTTCGGGCTGAGTTAGAGGAGATCGGCGCCTCAGCCGATCAGGCCGAAAGAGAGCAACGTCCCCCCGCCCCCGATGAGGGCGCCGAGGGCCAGCTCCGGTTGCGTGTGGCGTCCCAACCTCGTCCTCGCCCACCACACGAGGGGAAGCAGCGGGGCGGAGAGGAGGCCCCAGGGCCCGAAGACCGCCGTGAGGCAGACCAGCGTCCCGGCCGCGCCCGCGGCGTGAAGCGAGACCTTGAGGAGGGGCGTGAGGAGGGCGAAAGCCAGGGTCGCCAGCGCGTAGGAGAGGAGGACGGCGCGCAGCTCCGGTGGGGCGCCGAGGAGGGTGACGAGCATCCAGCCCCCCGAATGGAGCCCCGCGACCACCCACAGCGGCCCGGCGCGCTCGCCCTGCGAGATCTTTCGGGGGTCCGCCACCCGGCCGGAGCGCACCAGATAGGCGAGGTAGAGGAGCGAGAGACCGCTCGTCGAGAAGAGGCACAAGGCGGCCCACGGGAGGCCCGCCGCATCCGCCGACGCCACGCCCACGATGGGGAACAGAGGCACCGCCAGGAGCGGTAGCCGCGTCGCGGCGGAGACGAGTTCGGCTATCCTGGTGGGGTGGTCCACGGAAGAAGATTCTACAGGGAGGGCACACCGTGACGCTCGTGAGGGACGTGATCAAGGCGGCCGAGGCCCTAGCCCCGGCCTCCCTGGCCGAGGACTGGGACAACGTCGGTCTGCAGGTAGGAGACCCGGCCGCCGAAGCGACCCGCGTTCTCGTCGCCCTGACGCCCCTGCCGGAGGTCTTCGAGGAGGCCGAGGAGACCGGGGCGGACCTCCTCCTCTTCCACCACCCGCTGATCTTCCGGCCGCTGAAGGGCGTGAACACGGCCTCCTACCCGGGCGACCTCGTCGCGCGGGCCATCAGGGGGAACGTCGCGGTCCACGCCGCCCATACAAACTACGACGCCGCCCCGGGCGGGGTCTCGGTCGCGCTCGCGGAGGCCCTGGGCCTCGTCGGCCCGCTCGAGGTCGTGGTCCCGAAGGGCTCGATGAAGAAGCTCGTGGTCTTCGTGCCCGAGGAGTACGCCGACGGGATGGCGGACGCCTTGGCCGAAGCGGGGGCCGGGGTGATCGGGGACTACACCCACTGCACCTTCCGGTCGCAGGGGACGGGGACGTTCTTCGGAGACGAGGAGACTGACCCCTACGCGGGCGAGAGGGGACGCCTGGAGAGGGTGCGCGAGCTCAGGCTGGAGACGCTGGTCCCCGCGCATCTCGTCCGCAGGGCAGTCGCCGCCATCCGAGCCTCCCACCCCTACGAGGAGCCCGCGTTCGACGTTTATCCCGTGGACGGCCACCCGGAGGGCTGCGGCTACGGGAGGGTGGGGCGGCTGCCGGAGCCGCTCCCGCCGGAGGAGTTCGCCGGGCACGTCTCGGATTCTCTGGGCTTCCCGGTCCGGCTCGTCTCGGACCCCGCGCCCGAACGATCCGTAGAGCGCGTCGCGGTGCTCGGCGGCTCGGGCGGCTCGTTTATCGGGCAGGCGGCCTCCTCGGGCGCGGATGCGTACGTCACGGGCGATCTGAGCTACCACGACGCGCTGCTCGCGGAGTCGCTGGGGATAATCGCGGTGGACGCCGGGCACGCGCCGACGGAGCTTCCTTCCCTCGCGCCGCTCGCGCGCAGGCTCGCGGAGAGGGTGGACGTTACGGTCTCCGTCAGCCGGGTGCGTCGCTAGGGGCGTTTCCGGAAGCTTCGCGGAATTTCTCGCGGGAGAGCGCGTAGTACGTCAGGTCATGGCCGTTGCGGAGGTTTCGTCCATCATAGGACATGCCGGCCTTCTGCATGACGCGCAAGGAAGCCGCGTTCAGCGTGTCCGCGCCGGCGACGATGCGGTCGAGACCGAGCTCCCCGAAGCCGTGCCGGATCATGGCTCTCGCCGCCTCCGTACCGAGCCCCGATCCCCAGTACGGCGTCGCGACCCCGTAGAGCAGTTCGCCCCCACGCCCGTCCTCCCCCGACGGCTAGAAGCCGCAGAACCCGATGAGCTTCCCCGAACCCTTCTCCAGGACTGCTCAGAGGCCGAAGCCGTGTTCCCGAAAGCTCTCGGCGCTGCGGACGAGCATGGTCCGACCCTTCTCCCGCGAGATCTCCCCCCATCCCACAGGTACCTCCGGACGCCCCGGTCCGTCCACAAACGATGCACGTCGTCGAGGCCCTCCGGCACGAGCGGGCGTAGGAGCAGCCGGGCGGTCTCGATCCCCGTGACGGGGTGCGCCCCTTCGGTTCGGTCAGCGCCCGCTCCTCTCCCCCACAAAGGCCTCCAGCTCCTCCGCCGTGGGGAGGGCGCGCATGGCGCCGTAGTCCGTGCAAGCCAGGGCGCCCGCCGCGCACCCTCTGATGGTTGCCTCGCGCACGACCTCCTCGTCCCATGCGCCCTCCTCGGTCCCGGACAGGTGGACTAGCGTTGCCGCTAGAAAAGCGTCCCCCGCCCCCGTGGCATCGACGGCCTCGACCGGGAAGGCGGGGACGTTTCCCCGGAAGCCGGCCGTCGCGTAGAACGCCCCCTCCGGCCCGAGGCTCACGAGGACGAGGGCGGCGCCGCGCCCGAGGAGGATCTTCGAGGCTTCCGTGGGGTCATCCGTGTCGAGGAGCGGCCGGAGCTCGTCGTGGCCGAGCTTGACGATGCGGGAGCGGTCGAGGAGCGGGTCGACGGCCTCGCGGGCCGCGCCGGCGCTCTCCCACAGGTGCTCGCGGAGGTTCACGTCGAAGGCGACGGGGACGGAGAGCTCGTTCGCGAGCTCCGCGACGCGGTGGACCGCCCCGCGCGAGGGCTCCCTCAGAAGGGGGATGCTCCCGAAGTTCACGAAAGAGGCGCCCGAGATCGTCTCCCGGGCGACGTCCTCGGGGGAGAGCAACTCGTCGGCTGCCGGACTGGAGCGGTAGAAGGTGAAGGAGCGATCCCCGTCGTCCGAGATCTCCACGAAGGCTATGGAGGTCCTCGTGGGCGGCCGGCATCTCCTGATGGCCGAGACGTCCACCCCCTCGTCCTCCAAAGCGCGCACGATAAAGTCCCCGAAGAGGTCATCGCCGACGCTCCCCACGAACGCCGCCTCCGAACCCAGACGTGCGGCGGCCACCGCCACGTTCGCCGGCGCCCCGCCCGGCCGAGCGACGAACGGCAGCTCGATCGGAGAAGACGACTCCGCCTGGTAGATGTCCGACACGACCTCACCGAGCGCGACTATTCTGCCCAAAGCTCCTCCTCCAACACGAAAGACCGCCTCAAGATAGTCCGACCTCGCCCAATGCCGCTATCCCTTCATCCGTATGCCCCGCCGCCCGAAGCGGCCCGACGACGTCTCTTTCGAGCTCCGGGACGTAACAGGCCACGAGGCTCGCCTCCCCTTCGCCGTCCGGCACGACGCGGACCTCCCCGGCCGCCGCCGGCAGGACGCAAGACTCGGCGCGCCCGAAAACTTCGGTACCACCCCCGTACTCCAACATCACCGCGCCCTCCCCCACGTTCGAGAGCAGGAGGCAGCGGCGAGGATGTGCCGGCTCGGCATGCGGTTCGCCCAGGGTCCAGCGTTCGAGGGCGAAGTGCGGGCCGGCGCAGCCCACGACGCGGCGGTTGCGTCCGTCTTCGATCGCCAGCCCGGGGTTCGGGAGGGGCAGGTAGTCCGTCTTCAGCTCGTCGAGGGCTGCGTTTATGTTCGCGTCCCAGGTCCCCTCGTCGAGGCGCTCGCCGTAGAGGTCCGTCGGGGTTACGGCCTGGCCGAGGTCGCTTGTCTGCTGGATCTCGGCTATCAGGATGTCCGGGCCGAAGGAGTGGATGATGCCCCCGGGGACATAGACGGTGTCGCCGGTTCGGACCTCGTGGCGGGGCATCACCCGGTCGAAGTCCTCGTCCTTGAAGGCGCGGAAGAGGTCTTCGCGGGAGAGACCTTCCTTTACGCCGGCGAGGATCGAGGCGCCCGGGGCCGCCCACAGGACGTGCCAGGCCTCGGTCTTGCCGTGGGGCTCCCCGTGCTTCGTTCTCGCAGTCTCGTCGTCGGCGTGGAGGTGCACGGGGAGCATGTGCGAGGCGTCGAGGAACTTGAGGAGCAGCGGGAAGTGCGGGCCGCGCCATCCCTCGCCGACGAGCTCGTCCGGGAACTCCTCGACGAGCTCGTGGAAGGGGCGGCCGGCGTAGGGGCCGTCCGTGACCGTGGCCCGGGCCTCGCGGTAGTCGCTGACCTCCCAGGACTCGGCGACCCTGCCGTTGGGCATCCCCTCCTTGCCGAGCTTCTCGGGGATCAGGCGTTCCCCGAAGTAGTAGGTGCGGACGTGAGGGGTGAGCTTTATGGGATATGGCTCCAAGGCTTTGCTTCCTCCCTCTCGGCTGCTCCTGCCCCTGATGATAGCCCCGTGCCGCGCCCCGCGCGGCCACGCGGTCGTAGCGACCCGAGAACAAGAAGCTGCGCACGGAGCTCCTCGTTACATGGAGCACGGCGTCGCCGCCTTCGTCCTCTCCCTGGTGAAGGAGACGAAGCACCGGGGAGTTGGAAGGGACCGGGCCCGGGCTGCGGGAGTTCGCCGACCGCCCGGGGGCGAGGCTCCGGTCTGCCGCCTCGCGCGGTAGTAACATGGCCCGATGGCGGCGATCCTGCGGGCCGTGCTCTCGATGTCGGCGGCGACGGTGCTCTCCAGGATCACCGGCCTTGCCCGCACCCTCGTGCAGGCAGCTACCCTGGGAACCGGCCTCGTGGCGGGCTCGTACGCCCTCTCGAACACGCTGCCGAACCAGATCTACGAGCTCTTCATGGGCGGCGTCCTCTCCTCGGTCTTCGTCCCCCTCCTCGTCGAACGCCTGTCGCGCCACGGCGAAGAGGACGCCCGTCGCCTCACCGACGCCCTCCTCACCGTCGTCGTCCCGTTCCTCGCCCTGGTCGCCATACTCGGGGCGGTCCTCGCCGGGCCCATCGTCGAGCTGACAACCGACTGGAGCGGCTCGGAGAACCTCTCCGCGCAAGAGGCACGGGAGAAGACGGAGCTTGCCGTACTCTTTTTCCGACTTTTCGCCCTGCAGATACTGCTCTACGGCCTCGGCGCCATCGCGACCGGCGTCCTGAACTCGCACCGGCGCTTCTTCCTCCCTACCTTCGCCCCCGTTCTGAACAACTTGATCGTCATGGCGTCGTTCGCCCTCTACGCCTTTGTGGCGCCCGAGTATCCCACCGCCGCCGTCTACGCGCTGGCCCTCGGCACGACGCTCGGCGTCGCCGTTATGTCCCTCGTCCTCTTCCCGGCGGTCTACGCTTTGGGCTATCGTCCGAGGCCCCAACTCGGGCACCCGGCTCTGAAGATCGCGGCGGGGCTAATCGGTCCCGCCGTCGTCTTCGTCGCGGCGGCGGTCGGGGTGCAGGTCATCGCCAACTATCTGGGCTCGCGCTACGACGGCGTCGAGGAGCTCTGGTACGCCTTCACGATCTTCTCGTTGCCCTACGGCGTCTTCGTCGTCTCCGTATCCACCGCCCTCGCCCCCGAGCTCTCCGAACGCTTCGCCCGCGGCGACACGGACGGCTACCGCGAGACACTCTCCTTCGGCCTGCGCACGACGGCCTTCGTCGTAGTCCCGGCCTCCGTCGGGATGGCCAGCCTCTCCGATCCCGTCGTGGGCCTCCTTCTGGAGCGCGGCAGCTTCGATGAGCGCGATACGCAGTCCGTGGCGAATCTCCTCGCCCTCTACGCGGCTGGCCTCCTCGGATACGCCGCGTACTCCGTCCTGATCAGAGCGTTCTATTCACGCCAGAACACGCGCTCGCCCGCTCTCTTGAACGTGGGGCTACTCGTGCTCTACACGGGTCTCGCCTACGGCCTCTCCGGCATTTTGGGGCTCCCCGGTGTGGCCCTTGCCTTCTCGCTGGCCTACGCCGTCCTCGCCCTCCTCTGCCTCTGGGTGACGCGTAGTGAGCTCAAACGCCTCGACGGACGACGTCTCCTGCGCGCGCTCCTGAAGATCCTGGCCGCAGGGGCCGCGATGTACGCCGTCGCCTGGAGTGGTATCGCCTTCCTTGGTACGGGCTCCGGAAGCCTGAATAGAGTTGTCATCCTGGCAGCCATCGGAGCTACCTCGCTGGGCGCGTATCTCGCAATGGCGCTGCTGTTGAAGATGGAGGAGTTGCGGTCGGCGGCCGTGCTGCTCAAGGGACGCCGATCGAAGAGTGAGAGTTAGAGAGCCATGTCGAAAGAGGAGTCCCGACGCATGCTTGCTCAAGAGGCATGCCAAGGCCCGACGTAACCGGGGCAACGCCCTTCCCACCGAACGGAAAACTGCGGCGCTGTGTCCGATACCATTGCCCTCGTCAGAAACCCAAAAGGAGCTGAAATGTCCTACCTGGAAGGCAGGCTTCGGAGGCACGTACCCGCCGAGTCGGAGGGCGAACACACCGGCTACGTGCTGGAGATCGAGGTCGACATGTCGGCGGTTCGGGACGCGGAAGGGCTGGCGGGCGAGGGGGTGGCCATCACGGGTGACGTGGAGATCGTGGACTACCCCGAGCGGGGCAAGGTCTTGCTCTTCAAGGCTACTTCGGCAGCGGGGATGGACGAAACCTCGGAGTAATGCACGCCCTGCTGCACGAAATACCTCGCAGACCCGCCCGTGACCGCAGGGATCGAAAGCGGACCTGACGGGACTCGAACCCCCTGCATCCGGTAACGAAGACCTGTGTTGGCGTTAAAATCGCGCGATATTTGACGCCCTCCTTGGGTGCATTCCTCGAGCTATCTCGGTCGCTGCGGGGTGACTGCGTCATCTACCGCACCCGATCGCTGACCCGTCGAACCTGCCGACCGTGCTCCCGCCCCTACTATCCGCCCCTGGTCTCGAACCAAAAATCGGCCCTATCCTCCATACCCTGGCTGGATCGAGGGTGACGGCGAGGGCCGGGCGGGAGGCAACGCGGTCCTACACGAGCACGATGACGACGACGTTAGCGCTCATGCCCTTCTTTCGCCCCCCTCCCAGTTGGCGACGCTCAAAGGGATGCGCACGCGTACCCTCGTGCCCTTGCCGGGCTCGCTCTCTACCTTCAGCTCCCCGCCCAGGGCGGTCGTCCGCTCGCGCATGCTCTTCTGTCCTATGCCCCCGGCCCGCGTAGCGCCCGGGTCGAACCCCCGCCCGTCGTCCTCGACCTCCGCCACCAGCCCGTCCCCCTCCGTCCTCAGGCTCACCGACACGTTCTCGGCCCCCGAGTGGTGCCTGGCGTTGGTCAGGGCCTCTTGGACGACGCGCAACAGCTCCACCCCGGTCTCGCCGAGGGACGATGAGGGCACCCCTCCTCGGAGCTTTAGGCGCATGTTGCAGCGCGGGTTCATCTGGCGGTTCATCTCCAACAGGGCCCCCAACGCCTCGGGAAGCGGTCTATCTCGCTCCTCCTGCAGCCTGAGGTCGTAGACGGCCTCGCGCAGTCCTTGCGCCCCGCGCTGGAGCGAGACGACCACCTGCTCGAGCCGGTCGTCCAGCTCGACATCATCCAACAGTATCCGGGCGACTTGGGCCTCGGCCGTAGCGTAGGTGATGTCCTGGAGGGCCCCGTCGTGCAGGTCTCGGGCCATGCGGCTCCGCTCTGCCTCCCTGACCGCGCGCAGCGCCTCTTCTGCCCGCTTGCGCTCGGTGATGTCGCGCGTGACCTTGGCGAAGCCGCGCAGGTTGCCCTCCTCGTCCCTCAAGGCCGTGATGAGGATGCTCGCCCAGAAATTCGAGCCGTCCTTGCGCACCCTCAGGCCCTCCTCCTCGTAGGTGCCCTCGGCCTCGGCTATCTGCAGCTCGCGTGCGGGTTTGCCGCGTGCGACGTCCTCCTCCGGATAGAACACCGAGAAGTGCCTCCCGATGATCTCGTGCGCCCGGTACCCTTTTATGCGCTCCGCCCCGAGGTTCCAGGTGGTGACGCGTCCCTCGGGGTCGAGCATAAAGATGGCGTAGTCCCTAACCCCCTCCACCAAGAGCCGGAACCGCTCCTCGCTCTCGCGCAGCGCCTCCTGGGCCTTCTTGCGCTCGGTCACGTCGCGCGCGACCTTGGAGAAGCCGCACAGCTTACCCTCCTCGTCGCGCACGGGCCTCACGAACCCGCTGGCGAAGAACCTCGAGCCGTCCTTGCGCAAGTGCCAGCGCTCGTCCTCTGCCCTCCCCTCGGTCCGTGCCCTCCTCAACTCTTCGTCGGGCACGCCCCCCCGACGATCCTCGGGGGTGAACAGGAGGGAGCCTTGCTCACCGACGATCTCCCCTTTCTCGTAGCCGAAGAGGCGCTCGGCGCCCGCGTTCCAGCTCGCGACGCGCCCTTCGGTGTCCACCGCGAAGATGGCGTAGTCCTTCGCGCCCTCCAGCAAGAGCCGGTAACGCTCCTCGCTCTCGCGCAGCGTCCGCTCGCTGCTTCGAAGCCGGGCGACGGCGGCTTCGAGCTCGCCGGTGCGAGCCGCGACGGACCTCTCGAGACCCTCGTTCAGCCGCGCGATCTCCGCCTCGGCCCGCTCGCGTTCGGTCACGTCGCGCACGATGGCCAGCACGAAGCGCCCCTCGATCGCCGAGGCATCGGCCGGCTCCACGGGGCTCAGGGTAAACTCGACGCGGATCTCCTCGCCCGTTTTGCGCACGGCGGGGAGGCTCAGGACCGTTCTGGAGTCGACGTAGGGGCCGTGGCCCGTGTCGCGGTAACGGGCCATGCCCATCCGGTGCTGGGCCTTGAGGCGCTCGGGGACCAGATCCTCCACCTTGAACTCGTCGAGTGCTTCCGAGCGCGAATACCCGAAGACCTCCGTGGCGGACGGGTTCCACAGGACGATCCGGCCGGTGGTGGCCTCCGCTACGATCACGGCGTCGCGGACGTTCTCGAAGAGCCTGCCGATGCCCAGGTCTTGCGGGCGCATGGGTTCGAGGCTTCTAAATTTCTCGCGGGCCACGGCGGCGGTCCTCTCCCTGCACGGGACGGTGCTCCTCTTCTCCTAGGAACTTTCCTTGCATAAGAAGGTAGCCGGGTTTTTCACCTCGGGCAAGCGTACGCCGGCGTTGCAACGGGCATTCGGGAAAAGATACCCCAACTGGGGCAGAGAAAGACGTCTCACCACCAGGACGAAGGGGGCCTCGTACGCGAACCTTCGTAGGACGTTCGGTCCTTGCGCGGTACAAGCTCCGTATTCCCTGTGTGGGGGCGTAGCTCGATCGGTAGAGCGACGGCCCGTCCATCCGTCGGTTGTGGGTTCGAGTCCCACCGCCTTGCCAGAGAACGGACCCAAGCAACGGCTCGTAATTCAGGTGCGGATTTTGCAATTTTGAATCGAACGCGATTTATGGTGCGACGCCGGTGCAGCAGAGTTCTTAGGTGCAAGTCCCACCCCCCTTTCGGCATGGTCGAAGCGGGTCTACTCTGCCGCCGTTGGCTCCCGCGAGAAGGGTGGCAGCGCGTAAGGTCCGCATTGTAGGCTCGTACGAAGTCTGTCCTCTCGGCCCAAACGCACAAGCGACGGGGGATGCCGCAGATGCAACGGGAGAGCTAAGCGCAGATCTAGCCCAAGTGGACTAGAAACGAACCGCTCATAGTAGGTAGCAAAAGATCGCCCGTTTGGCCGAGGGCGGCCCCCTTCCCATAGGACACAATCGTGTCAAGAGAAGGGGCAGCCGAACAGCGGGAGGGCACGAAATGAGAAAGCCAGTCTACT
>JADDPR010000102.1 GCA_016781775.1 Rubrobacter sp.
CGCGCGGAGCTTCGCAACCGGGGCTCGGAGACCGTCACGGTGCGCAACTGGTGCTGGTGGCCGCGAGACGAGTGGGAAAGATCCCACTATTATTGGTCCGTCGAGTCCGCGACGGAGCTGGTGCGCGTGGGCGAGGAAGAGGTGGGCAAGCCGTTGGAGGAGGGTGAGGAGGGAGACGCCTTCGCCATTCCGGCCGGGAGCTTCGCCACGCTCCGCTTCGAGGGACTCTTCATGGTACTCCCTGGAGAGCGGGAGGGTGGGCCGGAGGGGTGCGCCCCGAGGCTAGTGGCTTCCTTCCGCGGGGCGCAAGACTACCTCGAGACGGGCGACGAGCCACTCACCCCGAAGGAGAAGCTCGTCTTGGCTGCGGTCATGGCATGGTCGTTGATCCTGCGTAAGTAGCCGATCCCGAAGCAGCCCAGCACGCGAGAAGGCCGAGTCGTCGGTGCCTACCGAGGAAGGTCGGCGCGGCACCAAGACGTTCCGCGGGAGGTTCGCCGCATCGTAACCCCTTGCGGCTGCTTTGACGAGGTGTCAGAATGGCTGCAAGATAGCTTATGTAAATGCATCGTTGCTACGTTGCTAGAACCGGTACAGAGGGAAAGCCGCGCACTCATGCCCCCGCTGTCCGCGAGCAAGAAACCACCACGCCGAACCGTGCCCGAGCAGCAGGGGCATTGGGGCAACCTTTATTGATCGGGCGAAGAAGGTTCTCTGCCTTCCTTGAGCCTTCGCTTTATGCTTCGAACGGAACTGAAATCGTGGTCCAACTCCCTGCTGACGGCGACCTTCAGCTTGTGCCACCGCTTCAGCTTGAGGAACTTACCTTCGGGGATCCTTGGCAGGTCCCGGTCGTCCAGGTATAACTCCTCGACGCGCTTTATGGACCCCTCGTCGAGCGAACCGCTCGCGGCGTCCAGGAGGCGACCGACCTCGTACTTCGCCTTGGTGTAGTGTCGTACGGCCTGGTCGTGTCGGGCGGCCCTGCCGGCCGGCTGCCAGACGAGACCCACGAGCGTGACGCAGAAGAAGACTATCGCGACGAGACCCGTCACCCACTGGTAGGCGTCCGCGGAAACCCCGGTCGTCCTCTGCACGAAGTCCGAGGCGAAGACGAAAGCGAGCAGCACGGCCGAGGACACCAGCGAGGCGATCGTCAGGCCGAGGTTCCACGCCCCGTAGCGGTCGCTGAGCCAGGCGTGCATGGTGGCCTGCTGGTCGGCCACCCGGCGCGTCCTCCTGAGCCTGTCCCCGAACGGGTCCGCGGGTTCACCAGCCACCGAAGATCTTCTCCCACTCCCCGATCCGCCGCTCGCGGTCGGCTATCTCCAGGCGACGGGCGAGCCGCCCGATGTACGACGACGCCCGCTGGCGGGTCTGGCTGTCGGCGGCGCCCATAGAGTCGTCGACGTGGATCGACTGGCCGGTCCTGTCCCTTATCGGGGTCCTCACGTCCTCCGCAGCGCTCCGAAGGAGATGCACGAGCATGTCCTTGTACACCCTGCGCCCCTCGTAGCCCTCGAAGGCCTGAACGCCCAGCGACTCCGCGTGGTAGCCGGAGAGGCGGGCGGCCTCCGGCAGGCTTTCCTGGGCGCCCTTGAAAAGCTTTATCGTTGGCACCACCCTGTTGCCGCAGTTGCGGTTGACCTCGGTCAGCTTGCGGGCGAACGCCTCGGGCCTTATGACGTTGCTCCACCCCTCTCCCGTCGGGCTTGGTATCCGGACCCCGGAGCCGGTGCGCAGGGCGGGCAAGACCTGCAACTCGTGCCCGTCGGAGTAACGGACGGTGACGGCGAGCCGGCCCGGAGTTACCTCGGTGTTGGGCAGCCGCCTCTGTATCCGCGCGGCGAACCGCCGCAGGACTTCCTGCGCCGAGCGGTCCACCAAGGAGGGATCGTCGATCCTGGCGAGCAGGTCGACGTCGCTGAGTCCGTTCACGTAGGTCTGCTTCTGAGTAGACCCGCCAAGCAGGAGATCGACGGTGCCACCGACGTCGGACTCGATGGCCTTCTTCAAGGTCTCCACGTGCCGCCTTATGGCCTCGGCGTCCCTGTCGCTGTACTCGCTCACCGCTTCCTCGAGCACGGCGGCCACCTGCGCCTCGTACGAGGCCCGCTCGGCTCCCCCGCCCGCCCGTTCCACCAGCCGGCCGAACCCGCCCGGGGACCGTCGAGGCGGAGCATCGTAACCGCTGCCGCTACCACCCATCGAACCCTCCTTCCTCCAGGTTTAGCCCCGCCGCGCTCACCAGGGCCAGCACCTCGCCTAACCCCTCCCAAGCGGTCAGCCCCTCGACCGAGCGGTTTTCGCAGTAGTCCTCCATGGCTCCGCCCAGGTCGCGCAGCACCCCGAGGTTGCGCACCCAGCGCGCGGCGCGCAGCTCGCCGTCGGGGTACCGCCACTCCCCCCGAGTCATCGTATCGGTCGGACCGTGCGACACGCGGCCCTCCGGGTACGAAAAAGCGAAGCGCAACCACGACAGCCCATCGAACACGTCCGCGCCGCAGAAGAAATAGGAGAGGATCGACAACGGTTCCAGGCAGCCGAAGACGTGGATGGGCGTCTCCGAGCCCGCCTCGCGAAGGGCGCCGCGGATCCTCAGCAGGTTGCGGCACCTCTCGAGCATCGAGCCGCCCAACTCCTTCTCTGTCACTCCGAGAATGCAGAAAGAACCGGCGATGGTCCCGATGTCGGCGGCGATGCTGGCCGCATTCACGAACGGGGCGTCGGTCGTCTCGGGTTTCGCTAGGAAGTCGGAGGCGTAACGCGGGTACCCCGCGAACAGCGAGCGCGCCGAGGCTACCTGTTCGGCGAGCGGGAGCGTTCCGGCGTGGTCGAAGCTGACCATCACGACCTGGGAGAAGGGCTCCAACCCGTCCAGCACCGACCGGTACTGTCCCAAAGACCAGACGTTGCCCCGCCTGTCGTCGACGTAGGCCTCGTCGGGGTCGTAGGTAAGCTTGGCCTCGTAGCCGCCGCTGTCCACGAAGACCGTGTCCGAGCCGTTCACGCTCTCGAGAGGCAAGGACCGATGGTGGAGATCGTAGGCGCTGATCAGCGACGCCTCCGGTACCTCCGAACTCAGGAAGTCGTAGAGAACGGCGAGGTTCGGGAAGCCGCGGCTCGAGAACGACGGCACCAGAAGCGGCGTGTCGAAGCCCGCGGTCGGGACCTCGCGCGCCCTGCAAGCCTCCGTTACCTTCATCTACCCTCGCCGAGTGCCATTCGGTCCTTGCAAGAGTCGCACCGTTGGCAAGGACGGTCGCTCCCGCGCTCGCAGCTGAAGGTCAGGTCCACCGGCACGCCGTTCCCGAGGCAGTAGTCGAAGATGTCCCGTTTGGAGAACTCCAAAAACGGGGCTTCCACTCGCATAGTCCCGCCACGGTAGCCGTCCAACACCCGTTGCATGTCACCGACAAACGCGGGAGTGCAGTCGTAGTAAGGGGAGCCGGCATGGATCCCGATCGCGATGCCCAGCCGAGCACGCTGGGCGACGCTCGCCGCGGCGAGGACGAGCAGGGCGTTCCTGCAATGGTATTCGCCTTCGGTGCGCTCAACGGCAAACCCCAAGCGCTTCTTTTCCACGACGACGTCGTAGTGCCTCGACAACGCGAGCACGGAACGGCGCTCCCCCGCCATACTGGGCTGCCCGTAGTCGAAATGAACGCCCTGTACCTGTGCGCCGCGCGAGAGGTAGAAAGCCAAGAGGGCGGCCGAGTCCATACCG
>JADDPR010000032.1 GCA_016781775.1 Rubrobacter sp.
CTCCTCGGGCAGATCTGCGAGAGGCTCGGGATAAGTCCCAGGACCGTGTACAGATACAAGGACCTCACGGAGCCGCCCCCGCGTTATCCTTTTCGGTGGCGGTTTAGTCTTTGTGAGCCAGCGGCAGGCGCCGGTCCTCCGACGAAGGGGTAGGGAAAGCACATGGGCGAGGGGACGAGGGAGAAGCTGCTGAAGGTAGAAGAGGAGCTGTCGGGGCTCTTCTTCGAGCGGAAGGAGGAGATCCGGGGCCTGCTCGTCGGCCTCCTCTCAAGGGAGCACGTCCTGCTCCTGGGGCCGCCCGGGGCGGCCAAGAGCGAGCTGGCCGAGGAGCTTTGCTCCAGGATCGTCTGGGACGGCGGGGAGGGCTCGGGCTACTTCCGGTGGCTCCTTTCGCGCACCTCGACGCCGGAGGAGTTCTTCGGGCCGGTCTCCTTGCGGGCGCTCGAGGAGGACTCCTACCGGCGCAAGACGAAGGGGAAGCTCCCCGAGGCCAGGGTCGCCTTCCTCGACGAGGTCTTCGAGTGCAACTCGGCCGTCCTCAACGGGCTCTTGTCGGTCCTCAACGAGCGGCTCTTCTTCAACGACGGCGAGCCCACGACGATCCCCCTCGAGATGGTCGTCGCCGCCTCCAACGAGCCGCCGGAGGAGAGGGAGGAGCTCGCCGCGCTCTTCGACCGCTTCCTGCTGCGCTACGTGGTCTCCTATGTAAGGGATGATGCGAGCTTCAAGGCGATGCTCCGCAGGGAGTCCGAGGCCCCCCGAGAAAGGACGAGCCTCTCCACCCAAGAGCTCCTCAAGGCGCAGGAGGAGGCGCGAGGGGTGGATACCTCCGGGGTGCTCTCGGCGGTCGCGGCGCTGAGGCAGGAGCTCTTTGAGGCGGGCGTTGCGGCCTCCGACAGGCGCTACGCCAAGAGCCTGAAGCTCCTCAAGGCGAATGCTTACCTCGAGGGCCGCAAGGAGGTCGTGGACGAGGATCTCCTCCTTCTGGCGAACGTGCTCTGGGTGGAGCCCGGACAGATCCGGGACGTGCGCAAGAGGGTGATGGTGCTCGCGAGCCCCGAGCTCTCGGAGGCTCAGGACCTGCTCGAGGAGGCCCGGGAGGTCTTCAAGAAGGCCACCTCGGCCCCCCTGGAGCGGGCCGGCGAGGAGGGCCAGGAGGCGAACGCGAAGCTCAAGGAGGTGACGAACCGCCTGCTCGCCCTCAGAAACGACGCAGAGAGGGTGTCGCGCGGCACCGGGAAGATCGACGAGGCCCTCGCGGCCGTGGTCGAGATGAACAAGGAGGTGATCCACAAGTGGCTCGGCATCACGATCTAGGGGACGAGGGGAGGCCGAAGATCGAGGAGTTGCTCGGGCTGTCGGCGGAGGACCTCGAAGCCATAAGGAGGGGCGTGCCCCGGCGGGCGGAGGAGGCCTCTCCCCCGTCCGAGCAGAACGTCCTGCACGACCGCTACGACGGCCGCCTCTTCGGCGAGCTCCTGGAGGCGAGCCGGGAGATACGGGCCCTCGCCGAGTCCGAGGGCGCCCCAAGGACCTTTCTCGCGCTCCTGAGGGACTTCTTCTGCGTCTTCTACAAGGCGGCCCCGGCCCTCGCGCCCGAGGAGAACGTACAGGAGACCCACCGGCGCCGGAACAGGCCCGTTGTGGAGGGGCTGCTCGGGGACGAGAAGACGGACGTCGCCCGCCTCTGGACCCGCCTGGACCCCCTCGCGAGCGGCCTCGCGACCCTGGCCGCCGGCAGGCGCGTCCTGCAGGAGCTCACCGAACGCGACGAACCGGAGGACCCGACCGGCCGGGCGGAGGACCCGCCCCCACCGCAGGAGGAGGAGCCCCCGCAGGGGCAGGGGCCGGCGGAGGACGCGCCGGGAGAAGGCGACGAAGCGCAGGGGGAGAGGGCCGACGACGGCCAGGGCGAGGACCTGGAGCGCACGATCCGGGCCGCCGCGGGGGAGGCCCTCCGGGAGGCCGAGGACCTTCACGGGGCGCTTTCGGGCTGGGGCCTCTCGCCCTCGGACCTCCGCAAGACCCCTCTGGGGGAGCGCTTCGAGCTCGCCCGGCGGCTCGGGGGGAGGGACCTGAGGCGCCTCACCGACCTTATCGGGAGGATGCGGCGCCTGGCGGCCGCGAAGCGGCGCAGAAGGGAGGAGGAGAGGCGCGAGGAGGTCCACTCGGTGACGCTGGGCGGGGACCCGGCCAGGGTGCTCCCGGCCGAGCTCGCCGCGGGGCTCGCCTCCCGCGATGCGGTCAGGCGCCGGGACTTCTACCGGCGGCTGGTCGAGGGGGGGGTCCTCTCCCACGAGCTGCGGGCGGAGAGCCCCTCCGGGCGCGGTCCCGTGGTCGCCCTGATCGACGCCTCCGGCTCGATGTCCGGCGAGAGGATCGAGTGGGCCGTCGCCGTCGCCCTGGCCCTGGTGGACGAGGCGCGCAGCCGCCGGAGGGGCGGGCCCGGGAGGCGAGCGAGCGTCCTCTTCTTCAACTCCAAGCTCGTCCGGGAGGTGACCTTCGAGCCGGGCGAGCGCGACGCGAGAGACCTTCTCGAGGTCGCGACCGTAGGCGCCAGCGGGGGAACCGACTACCGGCCCGCCCTGACGCGAGCGGTCGAGATCGCCGGTGGCACCAGGCACGACGGGGCGGACCTCCTGCTCGTCACCGACGCCCTGTTCCGCCTCCCCGAGGCATACGTGGAGGAGCTCGAGGGACACAAGCGGCGCCTCGGCTTCAAGCTCTACTCTGTCCTGATCGGCGCAGGGCGCGCGCGGGCCGAAGGGGAGCTCGGGCGCTACTCGGAGGAGGTGTGGGCGGCGTCCGACCTCGCCGCCGACGCAAACGGGGTCGCCGGCTCGATCTTCGGCCGTATCTCCTAGTCCGGTCCCCGCGCTTGCTCGGGATCTCTAGGTTGCTAGGGGCCGGATCTTCAGATGTCCGGAATTTTCTCCCGTCGCTTTCGGCTGGAGGGTCTCGGCGGCGAGTAGACGTCGCCGAGCCCCGCCGTGAGGCGATCGAGGAGCGTGGCCTCCTCGTCGGTGTCGGCCTCGCACCTCAGGCCGCCGATCCTCCACGACGCCCAAGGAGGCCCTTGTTCTGAAGCTCGGGCAGGAAGAACTCGAGCCTGTCGGCGGGCGGGTAGTCTATCCTGGGGAGCCCCGGGAAGAGGACGTCCTCGTGCCTCGCACGCGGCATCTAAGGCTCGTCGAGGTCGACGCGGTTGCGGTGAGGGTCGCCTCGAGGTCGGTCTCGGCGAGGAAGGCGGTCAGAAGGCGCTCTTGGGCGGCGTGGTAGATGAGCTCCACGCGGGCCTCGTCCTACATCGCCCGAGGGGGGTTCTCGTCGTGGGGCTCGCGCTGCATGACGATGGCCATCTAGGGGGACCCCTTCTTTCCACGTGGAGCAGTAGCAGATCCCGCCATGGAAGCGTTACACATGCCTGCACCTCCGCCGGCCCCGTGGGAACCGCGACCGGCTCGATTTGGTTGTTCGTGACGGGGTTGAGGCCTGCGGGAGGTACAGCGCCGGACATCCGCCGGGCCGAGGCTATCGTGGTCTCGGCCCCTTCGCACGAGGAGGAGCATGGGCCACAGAGAAGAAGAAGACGACGACGACGAGCGGAGCGCGCAAGGGGAGATAGCCGGCGAGGGCCCGGAAGGTTCGGACGGGGGCACCGTGGCGGGCGTGGTGCTGCACCGCGACGACGCGCTAAGAGCTCCATCACATCCGAATCTACTCGGGCGC
>JADDPR010000334.1 GCA_016781775.1 Rubrobacter sp.
AATGTCCCCAAATAACCACCCCTGATAGGGACCTCGCCAAGAACTATAGGTTCTGTCGCGCTTTTGGTGATCAGCGCACAATGGGCGGTTGCTCGCCGTGCCGCAGTACGGGTATGCTAGGTTCATCATCTTCGGCCCGACCAGATGCCCGCGGTGCTCTTCGGCAGACACGGTGAAGATCGTTTACGGTGCCGTCACGCCGCGTAGGCAGCTACAAGCCGCGGCCGGCCGTATACGCCTGGGCGGGTCCCCCAGCACCCCGGAGAGGCCCAACAGGCATTGCAAAACGTGCGGCAACGAATGGGAGACGGCCCTCAGCAGGGCGCTGCGGAGTGCGGGTCCCCCCGGCGCGTAGAAGCGGCGTAGCTTCGTCTTGGGGAGGGATCGGCAAGGGCACGGGCCCCGACGCGAAGCCGACGGGTAGACCGTACCTTACGGCTCTGGCGAGTCGCGCAAGGAGGAGTGCCTCGTGCGAACCATCGGCGCAAGCCACGAACTACTCCCGAAAGGCCTGGAACCCGAAAACCTGAGCATCGGGGCCGGGTGCGCGAGCATCTCGGTAGGGTCTGGCGATGCGACGTCTCGCTGTCCGGTTTGCGGTTGTGGCTCGTCTCGGGTGCATGGCCGTTATCTTCGTACCGTCTCCGATCTGCCCTGGCATGGCGTCTCCGTGACGCTGAAGGTCCACGCTCGCCGCTTCTTCTGCGACGAGGCTTCGTGCGAGAGGAAGATCTTCTGCGAGCGGCTACCCGTGATCTCCGCTCGCGCCCGCAAGACGGGCCGCTTGGAGGATGCCTTGCTCGCGATCGCCTTCGAACTCGGCGGCAGGGCGGGCGCCAGGCTGGCGGCGGAACTGGGGCTGCTCGCCGGTCGCGATGCCCTGCTCCGGCGCATCAAGAACACTGGCATCGCCGGCGTCGACGAGGTGAAGGCGCTCGGCGTCGACGACTTCGCCTTCAGGAAGGCCCACACGTACGGGACGATACTCGTGGACCTCGAACGACGCAAAGTGGTGGATCTTCTTCCGGAACGCTCGCAGGAGAGCCTCGTTACCTGGCTCAAGGAGCGTCCCGAGGTAGAGATTGCTACCCGGGATCGCTCGAACATCTACCGGGGAGGACTGGCGAAAGGTGCTCCGGATGCCGTCCAGGTCACGGATCGCTGGCACCTCTTGCACAACCTCGCGCTCGTGCTCGAGAACTTGCTGCTCCAGAAGCAGCCCGTGCTCCGCAGGGCGGCTTCGCCGGAGGCGGCCGAAGAGAAAGGCGAGGACACTTTCGCTCCGGGGCCGATGAGCCCGAACCGCCCGAGGAAGCACGAAGCGAAGATGGAGGAGGTGGCCAGGAAGCGCCACGAGCGCCTCGTCGAGCAGTGGAAGGATATCCATCCGCCGTCTGTACCTGGCCGGAGCCGACCTCAGAGACATCTGCCGCCGGCTCGGCATAAGCGCCAGGACCGTTTACAGGTACAAGGACCTGACGGAGCCGCCGCCACGCCCGGCGTACAAGAGGAAGGCGAGCGTCCTCGACCCCTACGTGCCCTACCTGGTGAAGCGCTGGAACGAGGGCTGCCGCAACCGCACACGTCTCTACCGAGAGATTCGGGAGCAGGGCTACGTCAACGGCGAGGAGATCTGCGCCCGCTTCATCGCGCAGCTCCGTCGGGCCGAGGCTCGCGTGAAGCCGCCCTCGTCCGTGCCCCGCGCGAGGAGGGACTCCGTGGCGGGGCTCTCTCCCACCTCCAAGAACGTGGCGGCGCTGTTCATGCGCCGAGAGGAGAAGCTGAGCGAGGAGCAGAAGGAGTACCTGAAGAGGCTGTGCGACGCCGACGAGGCCCTCGCCGACACGCGTCGGCTGACCCGGGAGTTCGCAGGCATGGTCAGGGGGCTAGAAGGCGAGAAGCTCGACGGGTGGCTCGAAGAAGCCCAGGCGTGCAGGGCCCCCGCGATGGGGCGCTTCGCCGCCGGTCTGAAGAAGGACCTCGATGCGGTGAGGGCGGGGCTCACGCAGAGATGGAGCAACGGACCCGTGGAAGGCTTCGTGCATAAGCTTGAGCTCGTGAAGCGACAGGGTTACGGACGGGCAGGCTTCGACCCGCTGCGAGAAGGATGCTGGCCGCATGAAGGACACTCGGAGAGCGGTCCCGGAGAGGACGCACCGTTCCACCAAGAAGATGGGATGAGAAGGCTGAGCCAGGGGTTTCGCCGAAGACCTACGATGACGGGCGTCGGACATCGTGGGTCCCGAGCGGGCCCGGGAAAGGAGGGCTTCGGTAATGTCCCAGTTCGAGTTCACCGCCGGGTTGGACCTCGGCGACAAGCACACCCACCTGTGCCTCCTGGACACCATCAGCGGCGAGGTGGTGGAAGAGGGTCGCCTGCGCACCAGCCCCGAGGCCCTCGAGCGCCGGTTCTCCGAGTGCGAGCCGATGCGGATCGCCATCGAGGCAGGCACTCATTCCCCCTGGATCAGCCGGCTCTTGGAGCGCTGCGGCCACGAGGTCCTGGTTGCCAACGCCCGCAAGCTCAAGCTCATCTACGCCGGGGGCAAGAAGAACGACAGGCTCGACGCCGAGAACCTCGCGCGCCTGGCACGCCCCGACCCGGGGCTGCTCTCGCCGATCGAGCACCGCGGCGAGGCCTCGCAGGCCCACCTGGCGCTGATCCGCTCGCGCGAGGCCCTGGTCGGGGCGAGGACGAAGCTGGTCAACCACGCCCGTGGCGCGGTCAAATCCTTCGGCGCCCGTTTGCCCAAGTGCTCGGCGGCGAGCTTCCATGTTAAGGTCCGGGATCGCCTGCCGGAGGCGCTGGCCCCCGCGCTCGAACCGGTCCTGGAAACCATCGCCTCCTTGACCGCCCGCATCCGCGAGTACGACCGCGAGCTGGAGGCGGTCTCACAAGAGCTCTACCCCGAAACCGCGTTGCTAAGGCAGGTGTCGGGGGTCGGATCATTGACCGCGCTCGTCTTCGTGCTCACCCTGGAGGATCCGGCGCGGTTCGAGACCAGCCGCGCGGTAGGAGCCTACGTCGGGCTCACCCCCGAGACGCATCAGTCCGGGGAGCAAGATCCGCAGAAACGCATCTCCAGGCGCGGAGACGGGATGCTCAGGAAGTTCTTGGTGAACTGCGCGCACTACATCCTGGGCCCCTTCGGCAAGGACTCGGACCTCAGACGCCACGGGCTGAAGATCGCCGAACGTGGCGGCAAGAACGCCAAGAAGCGGGCCGTGGTGGCCGTGGCACGCAAGCTGTCTGTGGTCCTGCACCGCCTGTGGGTCACGGGGGAGGTTTACGAACCGCTCTACAACGCTCGCGCAGCAGAGATCGGGACCGCGTAGAGCCGCGGACGGCGAGGCTGGTGAATAGGAGGACGAGCATCCCGCCAGCAAGAAAAGTGCCGCCGGCAAGCGGAGCGTAGCGCGTATTCGGCGTGCGGCTTCCGATCGCCCCGGGTTGCGGTGACTGCGTTGTCGGTAACGGTCCCTCTCATGAGTGAGACCGACAAGAAGATTGCAGCGCCGACCCTGGAATACGAACCCCATCATGCACCCGGTCCAGACGACGCGACCGACGAGAGTGCGAATGGGAGCGTGGCGACGGGGCGGCCGACACGTGCAGGCGCTCCGGCCGCCACGGCGGCCTTGACAAAGTGTGCCTTCTCATGGAAGCCGACAGACCGAACTATGCAACACGTAGGCGGAGCGAGG
>JADDPR010000040.1 GCA_016781775.1 Rubrobacter sp.
GCTGCTGGCGGTGCGTCCGCTGGTGGCGGCGGTGCTGCCGGTGGCAGCGGCCAGCTCCCGGCGACGGGCGGCGCTAGCCTCCTGACGCTCGGCGCGGGCGCCCTCCTGGTGGGTGGCGGCCTCATTGCCCGCCGGATCGTTAAGTAAGCAGCTTAACGGGCACCAGGCGGCTCCGGCCGTAACGAGAGGCGGGTCCCTTCGGGGGCCCGCTTCTTTCTTTGTTGCTGTTTCGTTTGCCGACGGTCGTCCCGCGCTTGTGCCCGGGCCGGTTCGTGTAATATCCTCGTCTGCTGTGAGCGAGTCTTCTGTTCGAGGGGTGTTCAAGGTCGCCGTTGGCTTCGTTGTCTTCGCGTTGATCCTGCTCGCTGGCGCGCTGTACTTCTCGGTCTACTACATGGAGCAGGGGCAAGAGTTGGCGGGCACGGGGGACGTGGAGGGCGCTTTGGAGAAGGCCAAGACGGCGGCGCGGCTCAACCCGTTCGACTCGACGCCGCTGGTGGTCCAGGCCAGCCTGCTGCATCAGCAGGGGCAGAACGAGGCCGCCGCGGAGGCGCTGGACCTCGCTACCGAGCGGGACCCGGCGAACTACTCCAACTTCGTGTCCCTGGGGAACCTCCAGATTAACCGGCTCAACAAACCCGAGGAGGCGGTGGAGAGCTATCGGCAGGCATTGAGAAGGAATCCGAGGGACACAGGTTTGATCTTCACCCTGGCCCAGGCCCTTACCAGGGTGGGGGATATCGAAGGGGCCAAGCGGGAGTATGAGAAGCTCGTGGAGTTGAAGAAGATCCCGCCTCGCGGGCTGTACAATCTCGGCAAGATCTACGTGCGCACGGGCGAGCCGGAGAAGGGCTTAGAGACCCTCCAGAGGGCCAAGAAGAAGGCGATCGTCAGGCTGCAGAAGGCGAAGGGGTCGAAGAGGGCCGAGAGGGAGGCCTTTCTGAGGTCGGTGGACCTGGCCATCGTCGACGCGCTCGTCGTCGATGGCCGGTACGACGAGGCTCGGGCGGCGCTGGAGAGCAGCGACTTCGAGCAGGCCCCCGCCATACTCGAGCTCCTCAACACGGACCCCGAGAGCTACCGGGAGACGGTGCTGAACAGTGAAGTCTGACAGCTGGCGGTGGGAGCAGAGGGACGACGTTACTCTCTTCGAGCTCCTGAACGCGTTGTGGGGGCGGAGGCTTCTCGTAGGCGGGGTGGTGCTGGGGTTGGTGTTCGCCGCTGCGCTGCTGGCGCTCGTGCGGGAACCAGTCTACGTCGCCGAGGCCGCGCTGGCCGTAAGCGCCACCGACGACGGGCTCGGCCCCGAGGAGTCCGGTTCCGAAGATCCCGACGAAAGGGCCGATGCCGATGAGAGCCCCGCATCCCCGATCCAGAGGGTCAGGGACGCGGTAACCCCGAGCGAGTTATCGAGGGAGACGATGCGGCGGGTGGGTTGGACCGCCGGCCCGCGGGAGTTCAGCGAGCGGCTCGAGCTGAAAGACGACCACGCCACCGGCGAGATCCTGGTGAGGTTTTCGTCCAAGGACCCGGCGGAGACCCGCCGGATCGCGAACGAGTACGCAAAGGTCCTCGCGGAGAGGACCGAGGAGCTCAACCGGCGGGGTCCCGTTGGTGGGACGCTCGCGGCGGAGGCCGAGGTGAACCGGACCGCAGCCTCGCCGCAGAGTGGAGCGGTAAGCCCGCTGTTGTACGTGGGGGCGGCCGGTTTCGTGGGGTTGCTCCTGGGGGGCGGTATCGCCCTCGTCCTCGAGAGCGGGACGCGCAGGTGGCGGGGGGCGAGGGATGCCGAACTGACCCTGAGGGCGCCAGTCCTCGGCGTGATCCCCGACTACGCCTCGGGGGAAGAGGTTGGTTGACTCGGGCCTAAAAACCGTAGGCGAGGCCGGTTGGATCCTGGCCCGGGGCTCGGCGCTCGACGGCCCCTTTCGGGAGTTGGCGGAGAGCCTGCTCTCGCTACCGGGCGGTCCGGTCGGGAGCGTCGTCGTCACGAGCCCGGAACCGAAGGTCGGGCGCACGAGCGTGTGCCTTGGCCTGGCCGCGGCGCTCGCTACGGCCGGCCACCGGGCCGCGGTCCTCGACTGCAACCTGGATCATCCCCACCTGCACCGGCTCTTCGGCAAGCCGAACTTCACCGGTCTTACCAACGCCGTAGCCAACGGCAAGTCCCCGGGTGACTACGGTTTCGAGGTCGCCCCGGGGCTGCTTGTGGTCCCGACCGGACCGGTACTACCCGAGGCCGCGGCCAGGATGGAGTCCGACCGCCTCGTCGGTGCCGTCCGCGCCTTCGAGGCGAGCGTGGACGTCGTGCTGCTGGACGGGCCGGTCGCGGGCGAGGTGCTCGATTCGCCGGTGCTCTCGGGGGGCTTCGACGGGGTGATCCTCGTCGTGCACGCTACCCGGACCTCCAAGAGCGCCGCCCGCGGGGCAACGGACGACCTGCTCGACGCCGGGGTCAACCTCCTCGGCGTGGTGCTGAACGGGAGTGGTCAGGAGATGCCGGAAGAATGACGGATGTCGCGACGCAGAAGCCCTCGCGGGAGGAAGGCAAGAACGGTCGTCCGAGCCGGAGCCTGATCGGCTTCAAGGCCTTCATGCTGGGGGCGCTCGTGGCGCTCACGGCCTACGGGATGCTCAACCATGGCCTCTTCGGGGAGAAGCGTTGGCTCCCGGTGGCCGGCGTGGTCCTCGCCCTCGCGTTCTTCTCCGTGTTCGTAAGCAGCTTCTACGCGGACGTGCCGCGCAGCGGCTGGATCCTGGTCGGGCTGATGGCGGCCCTGGTGTTCGTGAAGGGGTTATCGCTCGTGTGGACGATAAGCCCACCGGAGACCGTGGAGGAGTTGTTGCGCTCGTCGATGTACCTGGCGGCCTTCGCTGTGGCGCTGGCGGCCTTGTCGTCAAGACGGCTCGTGCCGCCGTTTATGGACGGGTTGTTCCTGATCTCGTTCGCCGTCGGTGGCTACGGGCTGCTGCAGAAGATCAACCCAGCCGAGTACCCGCCAAGCACCATCGATGCCGTCAGGATCGGCTCGACCATCGAGTACGCCAACACCGTGGCGGTCGTGCTCGGCATGGGGATAGTCCTCGGGCTCGCCCGCATGACGCAGCTCAAGGGCCCGATCGTGCGCGGCCTCTACGCCGTCGGCCTGATGGTCTGCTCGCTCGCGCTCTACTTCACCCTCTCGCGCGGCGGGCTGATGGCCGTCGGGCTCGGGATGCTCGTCCTCTTCGCGCTCTCCGGCAACCGGCTGCAGACGTTCGCCAACCTGCTCCTCTTCTCGGTGCCGCTCCTCTGGGTGGTCCAGCAGGCGCAGGGGCTGGAGAAGCTATTCGAGGTCGGCATTCCGCCCCAGGAGAGGCTCTCCGACGGGGCCGCGCTCCGGACCGACGTCATAATCGCCGCCGTTGCGGCCTTCGTCTTCCAGGCGGCATACGCGACCTTGAAGGAGCGCTACGAGCTCTTGCCGGGGACGCGCCGGACTTTAGGGATGGCGGCGGTCGCGCTGGTCCTCGTGGGCGTGGGCTTCGTAGGCTACACGGTGGTGAGCCAGCAGCTCCAGAAGGGCGAGCTCGTGGGCACCTTCGCCACGGGCATCGAGAAGACCGAGAGGGCCAACGACCGGCTCACTTCCCTGAGCTCAAACTCCCGGAGCAAGTACTGGAGCGTGGCCTGGGAGGAGTGGAAGGAGCATCCGCTCACCGGCACGGGGGCCGGAACCTTTCATTACACCTGGATGGAGAACCGGCCGGGCTCCAGCGGCGTGCGCCAGGTCCACAACGTGTACCTGGAGCAGGGCACCGAGACCGGTGCCGGGGCGTTTCTGGCGCTCGTCGGCTTCGCGGGGCTCTTGAGCTTCTACGCCGCCCTGGGCACCTGGAGGGCCACCGGGGAGCGCAGGCTCCTGCTCTCCGGCCTCACCGCCGCGGTGGCGGTCTACCTCGTCCACTCGGCTCTGGAGTGGCACTGGTACATACCGCCCTCGACGCTCTTCTTTTTCGCCCTGGCGGGCGTGACCCTGAAGTACGCCGAGAAGACGGGTTGGGGGGAGTCGCCCGCCAAGACGCGCGTCCGGCGTACCACAGAAGCCCGCGAGGAGCTCGCTTGAAGGTGCGGACCGAAGCGCGACGGAGCGTCAAGATGCCCAACTTTCTCGTGATAGGGGCGGCCAAGGCCGGGACGACCTCGCTCTACCACTACCTGAACCAGCACCCGGAGGTCTTCATGAGCCCGGTCAAGGAGCCCAAGTTCTTCGCCCTCGAGGGCGAGAAGCCGGACTTCCGGGGTCCGGGCGACCGGGAAGCGTGGCGAGAGGCCATCTCGAGCCTCGACGCCTACCAGGCGCTGTTCGAGGGGGTGACGGACGAGAAGGTTGTCGGCGAGGCGTCGCCCCTGTACCTCTACAGCGAGAAGGCTCCCGCGCGCATAAAGCACCACGTGCCGGAGGCGAGGCTGATCGCCGTCCTGCGGGATCCCGTCGAGAGGGCCTACTCGCAGTTTCTGCACAAGGTCCGGGACGGCAAGGAGCCCCTCGCGGACTTCGCCCGGGCTATAGAGGCCGAGGAGGGACGCGTAAAGGAGAACTGGGCCTACGGCTGGCACTACAAGCGCAGGGGCTTCTATTACCGGCAGCTCTCGCGCTACTACGCGATGTTCGGGCCCGAGCAGATCCGGGTCTACCTCTACGAGGACCTCAAGGGAGACCCGGCCGGCCTGTTGAGGGACGTCTACGGATTTTTGGGGGTGGACGACTCCTTCGTCCCGGACATGTCGTTGAAGCACAACGTCTCCGGCATCCCCAAAAACAGGCTCGTGCACTCGCTCCTCAGGGGACGCAACCCGGTCAAGGCCGCCCTCAAGCCGTTCCTCCCCAGGAGGCTGCGCAAGCGGCTTCTGGTCAACCTGCAGGGCCGGAACCTCACGGAGCCGCCGGGGGTTGCCCCGGCGGTGCGGCGGGCCCTGATCGAGGAGTACAGGGAGGACGTTTCGAAGCTTCAGGGGCTCATCGGGCGGGACCTCTCGGGGTGGCTGCGTTGAGCCGCCCTACGACGACGCTGCCGAACTTCCTAATCATCGGGGCCCAGAAAGCGGGGACGACCGCGCTCTACCACTACCTGAACCAGCACCCTGAGATCTTTATGAGCCCGATCAAGGAGCCGCACTTCTTCGCGTTTGAGGGCGAAGAGCTCGACTTTCGGGGCCCGCGCGACAGGGAGGTGTTGAGCCACTTTGTCGTCAACGACGAGGGGGCTTACCGGGCGCTGTTCGAGGGCGTCAGAGGGGAGAAGGCCTTAGGCGAGGCCTCCGCCATGTACCTCTACAGCGAGAAGGCTCCCGCGCGGATAAAGCACCACGTGCCGGAGGCGAGGCTGATCGCCGTCCTGCGGGATCCCGTCGAGAGGGCCTACTCGCAGTTTCTGCACATGAGGCGGGACGGCAGGGAGCCCCTCGCGGACTTCGCCGAGGCCCTCGAGGTCGAGGAGGAACGGGTGCGGAGCGGCTGGGCCCCCAACTGGCACTACAAAAGGGCGGGCTTTTACCATCGGCAACTTTTGCGCTACCACGAGGCGTTCGGACCGGGGCGGATCCGGGTCTACCTCTACGAGGATCTGAACGCAGACCCGACCGGCGTGTTGAAGGATGTCCACAAGTTTTTGGGGGTGGACGGCTCTTTCGTTCCGGACGTCTCGAGGAGGTACAACGTCTCCGGCGTCCCGAAGAGTAGGCGTTTGCACGCCCTGCACGCGCTGCTCCTCAGGCCCAACCCGGTCAAGACCGCCCTCAAACCTTTCTTCCCCAAAAAGGTGCGACGGCGCCTCGTCGAGGGTTCCCTCAACGCCCTGCGCAACCGGAATTTGGTCAAGCCCCCGTTCCCGGAGGAGGTGCGGCGGGCCCTGATCGAGGAGTACAGGGAGGACGTTTCGAAGCTTCAGGGGCTCATCGGGCGGGACCTCTCGGGGTGGCTCCGGTAGCCGGGGTGGGCCCGAAAGCTTCTCGCGCGGAGCCCGCCGCCGTTGTCGTCTACCGGGACGGCCTGCTCTCCTACTCGGAGACCTTTGTCCGCGACCAGGCGGAGAGGCTCCGGCGCTTCGTCCCATACTACGTCGGCTCCCGCCGGGTGCGGGGCCTGCTCCTGCCCGCGGGCCAGACCCTGGTGGTGAATGGGGGCGGGGTGGTGGGCAAGACACGGGAGGCGCTCTACAAGCTCTCGGGCGTGGCACCCGGGTTCTACCGCCGGGTACGGCGGTTGGACCCCGTGCTTGTCCACGCGCACTTCGGGCCCGACGGCTTGAGCGCCCTGCCCCTGGCGCGGCGTCTGGGGGTGCCACTACTGACCACCTTCCATGGCTTCGACGCTACGATGGAGGACGAGCACGCGCGGCGCTCCTTCTACAGGCACAGGGCCTACCTCGACGGCAGGGAGGCGCTCAAGCGTGAGGGGCAGCTGTTCATAGCCGTGTCCGGGTTCATAAAGGGGAAGCTGCTGGAGCAGGGCTTCCCGCCGGAGAAGACGGTGGTCCATTACAACGGCGTGGACACGAAGGCCTTTCGGCCCGACCCGAACGTGAAGCGGGAGCCGATCGTGCTCTTCGTCGGGCGGCTGGTCGAGAAAAAGGGGTGCGAGTACCTGATCAGGGCGATGGCCCGGGTGCAGAAGGCAAGACCCGACGTGGAGCTGGTAGTGATCGGGGCGGGTCCTCTCCTCGCCCGCCTGAAGGGCCTCGCCGACGCGTCGCTCCGGCGCCACCGGTTTCTCGGGGCGCGGCCGCACGGGGAGGTGCGCGACTGGATGAGCCGGGCGCTCGTGCTTTGCGCCCCGAGCGTCACGGCCGCCACGGGCGACTCCGAAGGGCTCCCCACCACCGTCGTCGAGGCGCAGGCGATGGGGCTGCCGGTGGTCAGCACGGTGCACGCGGGCATCCCCGAAGCCGTGGTCCACGGGGAGACGGGACTCCTCGCCGCCGAACGGGACTGGAGGGAGCTCGCGGACCACATCGCGCGTCTGCTGGACGACGACGCGCTCCGGCGACGGATGGGGGAGAGGGGCGCGGAGCGGATGCGGGCTTCTTTCGATCTCTCCGAG
Organism: Rubrobacter sp.; assembly: GCA_016781775.1. Taxonomy (GTDB): domain Bacteria; phylum Actinomycetota; class Rubrobacteria; order Rubrobacterales; family Rubrobacteraceae; genus Rubrobacter_F. Next base: position 7,083 of record JADDPR010000040.1, read on the forward strand.
AGGACCCGCGTGCTGGAGGAGATCTACGCCTCGGTACTGCGTTGAGGCGGCGAGCACCGGTCGGGCCAGGGCTCTTGTTAGTATTGCCGGGGCTCTGAAGCGAGAGAAGGATACGTGGCACTTTGGGCGCGAAGATAAAGGTGTTGTACGTCGCGGGGTCGGGGCGGAGCGGGAGCACGATACTAAGCAACATCCTGGGGCAGGCCAAGAACTTTTTCTCGGTAGGGGAATTCGTCTACGTTTGGAACCGTTTGATGAACGACGGCGCCTGTAGCTGCGGCGCCCGCTTCGTGGAGTGCGAGGTGTGGGCCCCCGTGCTGAACAGGGCCTTTGGCGGCCCGGGGGGCGTGGACGCCCGTGCGATGGCCCAGGAGGTCCAGAGAACGAGTACGCGTCCCCGCCACATCCCGCTCATGCTGACCGGTGGGGGCAGGCGGCTCCTGGGGTCGAGGTGGACGGGGGAGTATACGGACGCTCTGAGGCGCTTGTACCGGGCGATCATAGACGCCACCGGCAGCAGGGTGGTCGTGGACTCCTCGAAGCTCCCCCTCTACGGGTACGTGCTCGGGACGATCCCCGAGGTCGAGCTCTACGTCGTCCATCTCGTCCGGGACCCGCGCGCGGTGGCCTACTCGTGGCTGCGCAAGAAGCAGAGCACTCCCACGGGCAAAGGCCTCGCGTACATGCCCCAGCACCACCCCGTCGAGAGCTCGCTGGAGTGGGACCTGTGCAACGTGGCGGCGGAGGGGTTTTGGGGGGGCTCCCCGGAGCGGTACCTGATGCTCCGCTACGAGGATTTCGTCCGGGAGCCGCTTCCCGCGGTGGAGCGCATCCTGCGCCTCGTGGGGGAGGAGCCCCCCTCCCTGCCGTTTGTCTCGGAGCGCGGGGTCGAGCTGCGGGGTCCGAACCACAACGTCGGGGGGAACCCGAGCCGCTTCCGAACCGGCGTCGTGGAGCTCAGGCCGGATACGGAGTGGGCTCGACATATGAAGGACGGGGACCGCCGGCTCGTCACCGCGCTGACGCTTCCTTTTCTGGCCCGGTTCGGGTACGACGCCGGAGCGGGGAGCTAGGAGCGTCCGCCGAGCCTCCTCGGTCCGTAACGATGGACCAGGTCTCCGGCGAGCAGCCCGATCGCGAAGGGGGGCTCCAGGAGGTAGCGCCTCCAGAGGCGTTGCGGCTCGGCGGTGAGGCGGGCCAGCCATTCGAAGCCGAGGCGGGCCATCCAGCGGGGTGGGGTGGGAACGGCACCGGCGGCGTAGTCCATGAAGGCGCCGAGGTTCCACACCGTGTTCGCCCCGAGACGGTCGAGGTTCTCGAGTATCCAACGTTCCTGCCGCGGCATCCCCATCCCGACCATGAGCGCGTGCGGCCGGTAGCCGTTTATCTCCCCCAAGATCCGCTCGTTCTCGGGGCTTCCCGGGGTGGCGTCGAAGTAGCCATGGTGCGTCTGTATTTGCAGGCCAGGCGCGACCTCCAGGAAGCGGGCGGCCGCCTTCTCAGGGACGCCGGGCCTCGAGCCGAGAAAGAAGACGCGCAGGCCCTCTTCGGCGCAGTTCCCTAGAACGTGTGGGAGCCAGTCCACGCTGGTCAGACGGTTCTCGCGCGTCAGCCCATACCCGAGCAACCTTCCGGCCCACACGAGTGGCATACCGTCGACGTGTATGTAGTCGGCGCGATCGTAGAGCTTTCTGAAAACGGGGTCGTGGTGGTAGAGGTAGAGGCTGTGCAGGTTGTGGTTGGCGACCAGGTATCGCCTTCCCTCTGCCGCGGCCTCCCGGATCAGGGCGGAGAGGCCATCCTCCGTCAGGGCGTCTACCCTGACGCCGAGGAGGTTGTAGGACGGTACGTTCAAGGGTCCCTCCGCCGCAGGATCTCCTCGACCTTCGGGATGGTCTCGCGCAGCCGGGCCTCCCAGCTGTGGCGGCGTAGCACCTCCTCCCTCGCCCGCCGGCCGGCCTCGGGGAACGCCTCCCTTGAGGAGTACGCCTCGCGGAGGGCCCGTTGCAGGTCTTCCGTGTCCCCGGGCTCGAAGAGGAAGCCCGCGTCTGTGTCCCGAACCAGGGTTCGAGCGTCGTCGTAGGCGGTTGCGACTATGGGCTTGCCCATGGAGAGGTACTCGTAGAGCTTGAGGGGGGAGTGGTACATCGCCCCGATCTTCATCCCCTGCTGGCCCGAGAACCCGGCATCGAACCCCGCGATGTAGCCCGGCACCTCGTCGAGCGGCGCCCGGCCCACGAAGCGCACCGCCTCCCCGAGAATCCCGAGCTCCCGCGCGAGCCTCTCCCATCCCTCCCGCGCGGGCCCGTCTCCGACGACGGCGACATGCACCGGCAGGCCCTCCGCCCGGAGCGCGGCGACGGCGTGGAGCAGCCGGTCCAGGCCCTGCCAGGCGAGCAGGCTGCCTACGAACCCGACCGTGAAGCCCTCGAAAAGACGGCGCGGCTCGTGCAGGGTCGGGTCGAAGAAGGCCGCGTCGACCCCGTTGGGGACGACCAGGATCTTATCCTCGCGGACGCCGGTCTTCCGGACGACGAGCTCCTTAAGCGGCTGGCTCACGCAGACCAGGACGTCGCACCGGCCGTAGGCGAAGACTTCGAGCCTGCGAGCCACGCCCGTGAGGACGAGGCTGTTGCGCTCCGTTTTGGCCTCGTCGGAGTAGAGGCCGCTGGTTTCGAGGATCCAGGGTATGCCACTCCGCCCGAAGACCCAGCCCAAAGATTGCAGCACGGCGTACCGCTCGTAGACCCAGTCGACCTTGCCCGAGAGCTCCCGCCGGGCGCGGAACGCGTTGAGTCCCCCCAGGGACAGCCGGGCGAGGTCGGCGGCGAGGGTGCGCACACGGCTCCCCGAGAGGGCCTTCTCGCTCCCTCCGCCGGCCACGCCTTTAGGCATCCGGTCGCCGACGATGAAGCGGTTCACGCTCCAGCCCAAAGACTCGAAGGCACGGATCACGCCGAGCACGTGCGCGCGGGGGCCGCCGGCCTCGGCGTCCGGACGCGTCGAGACCCGGGGCGCGGCCGAGAGGTACCCGAGTCTTTTCTTTGCGGCGTCCAAACCGCCCCATTTATAGTTGTAAGGGGGAGGCTTATCAAGCGGCCCAATGGTTGCGTCCCGGATGGACAGGGTGCGATGCCTCTGATACATTACCCGTCGCTTTCCAACCAGACTCGGAGGACTAGACGCGTGAAACAGGCCCCCAAAGAGGTCGCAAGAAAAGCACACAAGGGCTTGGACCTCTCAAAAGATTATCTGCGGTCTTTGTACAAGACGTACAAGGACGGGGGACCGTTCGGAAACGTGGAGACGTACTGCATGTTCGTGGGCTACCCGAAGAGCGGCCACAGCCTGATCGGTGCCCTCCTCGACGCTCACCCCGAAGCGATCATCGCCCACGAGCTGGACGCGCTCAGTTACCTGCGGACCGGACTCGGCAAGAAGCAGCTCTTCTACCTCTTGCTCGAGAACTCCCGGGAACACGCCAGGGCGGGTCGCGGGTGGAGCGGGTACTCGTACGAGGTCCCCAACCAGTGGCAGGGAAGGTTCGAGAATCTGCGGGTGATCGGGGACAAAAAGGCGGGTATTTCCTCCTACAGGTTGGCCTCGAAGCCCGCGCTCCTCGACCGGCTCCGGGAGACCGTCGGCGTCCCCGTAAAACTGGTACACGTCATAAGGAACCCCTACGACAACATCAGCACCATGCTCAGGGACGGCGTGGACAATCGAAACATGCAGGGCCGCCAGGGCCTGAGAAACTGCATCGAGGGCTACTTCTCCAAGTGCGTGGCCGTGAGGGACCTGAAAGACCGGACGGGCGCCGACGTGTTCGACGTGCGCCACGAGTCATTCGTCGAGGACCCCGTGCGCCACCTGGGAGACCTCTGCGGCTTTCTGGGCCTGAAGGGCTTGGACGACTACCTCAACGACTGCGCGAGCATAATCTTCGAGTCCCCGAACAAGAGCCGCCACAAGGTCGAGTGGGACCCGGAGTCCATAGAGATCGTAAAGAGCAGGATGGGGGAGTTCGACTTCCTGCGGGGCTACTCTTACGAGGATTAGAGCCTGGGCGGGGCGTGTGCGCCCCGCGTTCGCGCGGTGCAGTATGCGCGCTTTTTCGCGCCCTTTCCTACCGAAGGAAGGTTAGTTGGAGGAAGCTTCCAAAGTCGTGAACGAGGGCGGCCCGAAGGGGGGCGGCGACCATGACCGCCGGGTAGGCCAGATCGCCCGGGGGGTGGGGGTCGGGTCCTTCGGCCAGGGGATGGGTCGCGTCCTGGGCTTCGCGATCCAGCTCGTCCTCGCCCGTATGCTCGGCCCCAGCCTCTTCGGGGCCTACGTCCTCGGGACCATCGTCGTGAACCTTGCCAACGTCCTCTCTCAGCTCGGGATGGACAACGGCGTCGTGCGCTGGGTCGCTCACCATCGGGCGTCGGGCGACGACGCGCGGGTCAAGGGCACCATAGTCCAGGCGCTCCTCCTGACCTTCGTCTTAAGCGTGCTCCTGGCGGCGGCGATGTTCTTCTCGGCAGAGTTCCTCGCGGTGCGCGTCTTCGACAAGCCGTTTATGGAGACGATGCTCAAGGCCTTCTCGTTCGCCGTGCCTTTCTTCACGGTGATGAGCATGTCTCTGTGGGCCACCCAGGGCTTCAAGGTAGTCAAGCACTCCGTTTACGTGCAGCAGGTCGTCCAGCCGCTGGTGAACCTGGGCCTCGTAGCCGTCTTCTACCTGCTGGGGGCCCCGGTTCTCGGGGCGGTGGGCGCCTACGTGGCCTCGATGGTCGTGGGGTCCGTGCTGGGGCTGCGGTACCTCCGGAGGGTGTTCCCAAAGATAACCGACCGGCGGCTCCAGAGCGTGTTCGAGACCCGGGACCTCTTCCGCGTCTCGGGTCCCATGACGGTGGCTACCTTTATGAGACAACTGAACACCTGGACCTCCACGCTCGTCGTCGGGGCCTTCCTGACCACGAGCGCCGTCGGTATCTACAACTCCGCCGCCCGCACGGCGATCCTGGCGAGCGTCGTCGTCATCGCCTTCAACGGCATCTTCTCCCCGATCATCGCCGACCTTTACCGGCGCGGCCTCATGGAGGACCTCGACAGGACGTACAAGGAGGTCTCCCGCTGGATGTTCACGGCCAACCTGGTCTTCTTCCTCGCCACCATCGTTCTAGCGAAGGACGTGATGAGCGTCTTCGGGCCCAGGTTCGTCGAGGGCTGGCCTGTCCTGGTCATCGTCGCCGGGGCCCAGTTGTTCAGCGCCTCCGTTGGCTCCACGGGGCGGGTCCTGGCTATGACCGACCGGCAGCGGACCGTCATGTACGCCACCGTAGGCACGGTCGTGCTCAACGCCGCGCTCAACTTTGTGTTGGTTCCCGTGTACGGGATCGTCGGCTCGGCGGTGGCGACGGCCCTCGCCATGATGGCCGTCAACGCCGCGACTTTGGCGGCCGTCAGGCGCTCGCTCGGGCTCTGGCCCTACACCTCCCACTACCTCAAGCCCGTCTTGGCCGGGGTCGTGGCCGTGCTGGCGGCGTACCTTTTCCGCCTGGTCTTCCCGCTCCCGGTGGGGATAGTCGCGGTCTTCGTGGTTGGAGGGGTGTACGCGACGGTCTTCCTGGTGGGGCTCCTGGCGCTCGGGCTGAACCCGAGCGATCGGCAGTTTTTGGGGGCCATCTGGAACGCCGCGCGCCACAAGGTCAAGAAGAGCAGTGTCTAGGCGGTTCGGACACACCGCTTCTACCCGGCTTCCCGCCCCGTCCCGCGGCCGCGCGTTTCTCGGGATGTTGTTGCCCGCGCGCGGGCTCCGCGGAGGGAGAATGGGGGGCTTGGCGGGACGCTACAGCTCCGCGCGGAAGCTCCCCGGGGTAGCCGCGCTTGTTCTGGTCTTTGCCCTCGCTGCGATCGTCTACTCCCAGTACGGCCTCGATTATGGGCTATCTAGGGACAACGCGGTTACCCTCTATAGCGGCCAGAGGATGGCCGAGGGCGTCCCCCCCTACGTCAGCATCTTCGACAACAGGGGGCCGCTGGCCCCGATGCTCGCGGGGTTGGGGGTTACGCTCGCCAACTACTTGAACACGGAAGACATCTACACCGTGCGGGTGGTCTTCTTCCTCCTGGGTTGTTCTACGGTGGTCTCGGTCTATCTGCTCGGGAGCAATCTACTCCAATCCCGGAGGGTCGGGGCTTTCGCGGCCTTTACCTTCCTGGGTTTCCAGAGCTTCGCCCAATACGCCGCTTCGGGGCCCGAGCCGAAGGTGCCGATGGTCCTGTTCCAGGTCCTGAGCCTCCTGTTGACGAGCCGAAAAAGGTGGTTCTGGGCCGGGGTGTGCGGCTCGCTCTCGTTCCTCGTCTGGCAACCCATGGCTATCTTCCCGCTCGTGACCCTCTTTCTCGCTGCCGTGCAACCCGCCGGGTCGAAGCTCTCCGCCGTCTTTCGTACGGTAGCCGGAGCCGGGTTGCCGACCCTGGCGATCGGAGCATATTTCTACGCCCGGGGAGCTCTTTACGAGTTAATCAGCGGGGGCATACTGTTTCACGTCCGGTACCTGGACCCCGCGAATCAGGAACAATCCTCCTTCGTCTCCCACCTTACGCGGCCCGCGAGGGAGATCTTGGAGGGCTACCCCACGATGCTCACGCCCATCGTCGTGGGTCTCGCCATGGTGGTGTGCTTCTACTTCTTGAGGAGATCCGTCCAAGGCTCATTTAGAGGGGTTGTCGCTAGGGACGCCTTCGCCCCAATCCTTCTGTCCTTCCCGTTCCCCGTCGTGTGGTCCTTGCTCGATTTCCAGGGTTACGATGACTTCTACGTGTTCCTTCCGTACGTGGCCGTCGGGTTTGCCGTGTTCTTGGATCTCGCCGTCGCTCGCGTCGAAGACGCGTACGGTACGGCCCTCCGCGGAAGGGGCGGACAGGTTCTCGTCGCCGGATTGTGCCTGGCTCTCGTGGCAGCAGCCGGCATCGGCTCGGCGGCCGAGATCGATACTCCACAGCAACCGGCTGTGCAAGAATCGAATGGTCTCCTCATCCAGAAGCGGACCGCCCTGAAAATACGGGAGAGGTTCGGGGAGGACGCCAAGCTGGTCTCCATAGGTTCGCCGCAGCTCCTGGCGCTCCTCCACAGAACGAACCCCAACCCGTACGCCTTCATCATCAGGGGCATAGACCGCCAGATTGACTCCCAGACGAGGGGGGGATTCGAGGGTTGGCTCGAGGAGTTGCAGGAGTACGACCCGGACGTGATCGCTTTCGGCAAGACAAAGGGCGTACACAAGCAAGAGCTCGTGAGTTGGTTAAACGCTCGTTACCGGAGAGTAAAGGTAGGACCTTGGGATCTGTACGTGAAACCTCGTCTCCTCCCCGAGCGGTCGTCGATCCTCTCGGAGGAGAACGGGCACGCGGGTGTCTCCGGGTCGAGGCCGACGATCGGTAAGGTCGCTGCTGGCACGCCACTCGAGCACGCCGAAGCAGGTGAGAATGACGCGTAAGGCAGAGAATCTCGTATTGACTCGCAGGGCTCTTCTGCCGGTACTGGTCTTTGCCCTCGCGGTGGTTGTCTACGGACAGTACGGCTTCGATGGAGAGCTGCGCAGGGACCATGCCATCTACCTCTACAGCGGCCAGAGGATGGCCGAAGGCATCCCCCCCTACGTCAGTATCTTCGACCATAAGGGACCCCTGGCCCCGATGCTCGCGGGGTTGGGAGTAATGATCTCCGAACAGCTGGGTTGGGACGACATCTATACCGTGCGCGCGGTCTTCTTCGTCGTCGGCTGCGTCGCGGTCGTCTCGGTCTACGCGCTGGGCAACGGCCTGTTTCGATCCCGGAGGGTCGGGGCTTTTGCGGCTTTGACCTTCCTAGGATTTTTCGGCTTCGCCCAATACGCCGCTTCGGGGCCCGAGCCGAAGGTGCC